>JAYPYN010000250.1:0-1593 GCA_038154605.1 Balneolaceae bacterium | reverse complement strand
TGTACCAACAAGACGAAGTGATTCTTATGATCGTGCATATAAAAACCCAAGTATTATGCATGCTGCAGGTGTAAAGGTTGCATTAAGAACGAATGAAACCGAAAATTCACGCAATCTACCCTATAATGCTGGCTTTGCCGCAGCCTATGGAATGGGACGAGAAGAAGCACTTAAAGCAGTTACAATAAATGCTGCGGAAATTATAGGCATTGATAATGAAGTGGGCTCTATCGAAGTAGGGAAAAAAGCTAATCTTTTTGTAGCTACGGGTGATCCTTTTGAAACAAATACACAAATAGTTGATGTATTTATACATGGATATAAAATTCCTATGACGAGTAGACAAATTGAACTCTATGAAGAATTTTTAAACCGAACACCAGGATTAATGTTAACCCCTGCTTCAGCGGATCAATAAAAAACGAAAATTAAAGTCGATTACCTATCAATTGTACATCCTAAACATACATTACCAAAATACTTTGTTCTACAGAAAACTAAGTACTCCTCTCCACCATCTTTTAAAGCGTATTTCTTTTTTATTTCATTAGCACTTAATGGAAAATTTTTTGAAATAATATTTACTTTTCCTGTTGGATAAGCTTTTTTTATAGTTTTTTTATCCAATTTTATTCTATTCAAAACTTGTAAAATTCGGCCAGGAAAATGTTCCATAACTTCATTTGATGTATAGAGATGAGTATTCCAATCTAGTTTTTTTAAGCCATACCTCATCGCAATTAATTTAAAAAAACCTGCTTTTCGTATCGCTGTATTCGGCTCATAGATATACTGTAAGGGCTTATCAAATTTTATCTCTGCATTTTTTTCATCATCAAATGAAGCAGATACAGTATCGATTGAATTTTTTTTGATATTTACTGCATGTATGATTGGAATTTGGTGTTGCCCAGTTTTTAGCTCAAAAAGTAATTCTTTCATTTCATTTTTAACAGAAAGACAAATCACTTTCGATACAAATTTTAATTGTGAAATTGCCTGCTTTATATCAACCAAAGGAGAAGTTTTAACTAAAACCAGTGTACCTTTCGCTAAAAGCGTTGGAAGCAATGAAAGAACATCAGGTTGATATTCATCGATTTGAACTAAACGCTTATTTGTATTGCTACGGCGAGATGGATCAACGTAAATCAAAGAAAATGAATCTGTATATGTATTTAAATATTGCTCGGCACTCGAGTTATGGACTTCAATATTTGATCCCAATTCCTTAAAATTATGGCTAGCTAGCGTACAAAGATCGTTATTAGGTTCTACATACACCGTGTTCTTAAAATTTTTTCCCAAATAATACGCATCAATTCCTGTACCACCTGTTATATCTAACAAATTATTTCCTCTGTACAGAGTAGCTTTGTAGGTTGCTGTTAGTTCTGATGAAGCTTGCTCTAAATTATGTGGTGGTGGAAAAATCAAACGCTTATGTTGTATCCATTCTGGCAATTTTTTTGCTGCTTTTTGGCGAGATTCAATTTGTAGCGCGATATCGCGTATAGGAAGTTCTGGGTAGTTAGACGCTTTTAGCGCAATATCATATGGATCCTTTGCTAGGTTCTCTTGAATGAATTCAAT
>JAYPYN010000249.1:0-1636 GCA_038154605.1 Balneolaceae bacterium | reverse complement strand
AAGCTTGCCTGTTTCCAAGTAGTACTTAGTATGTTCAAAAATCCATGGATTACCAATAGCTCCTCGCCCAATCATTACTCCATCTACGCCGGTTTCATCGAACATTCGTTTGGCTAATTGGGGAGTAGTTACGTCGCCATTTCCGATTATAGGGATTTCAAGTCCAGGAGTATTTTTCAGTTTTTTTAGCCAATCCCAACGGGCATCACCTTTATATTTTTGTGCGCGTGTTCTGGCATGTACAGTTAGTGCCTTAACACCAATTCTTTGCAGCATTAAAGCAACTTCCTGTATTTTTATAGTTGAATCATCCCAGCCTAAACGGGTTTTAACAGTAACAGGTTTTGTTTCAACTGCATCTACCACGGTACCTGCCATCCTTTCCATCATTCCTAAATCTCGTAAACAAGCAGCTCCTGCTCCTTTATTTACAACTTTATATACAGGGCATCCAAAATTAATATCTACTAAATCTGGATTATTATTTTCTGCAACTTTTGCAGCACCAAACATGGCTTCTTCGCGACCGCCAAAAATCTGAATTCCAAGTGGTCGTTCACTCTCAGTATAACTCATTTTATGAATGGCTATATCTGAATCGCGTATGAGTGCTTCGGAGCTAATAAATTCTGTGAAAACGATATCGGCACCTTTTTCTCTACAAATTTGTCTAAATGGAGCATCAGAGACATCTTCCATTGGAGCAAGGAAAAGCGGTTTCTCTGATAAGTAAATAGGGCCTATATTCATGAATGATCAAAAATTTTCTTGAAGATAAGAATTTTGATTCATTTGAAAGAAATGAAATACCATTTATAAAAGAATGGAGTAGTCATTACGCTTATTTACTGCTATATTTTTAAGCTAAAACTTAATCTCAAAATAGAAAGATATGTCACTTGATACATCAAAAATTGCGGAGTACTTAGGAGATGAGGCTTCGTATCTGTTAGATCACGAAAGTAAAACTATTAGTAAAGACCGTTTGGCTTTACCATCAGCAAGTTATGTTGATGATGTTTGGTACCATTCAGATCGTAATAACAGAGTGTTAGGGAATTTACAATGGCTAATGGAAGCTGGCCGGCTCGGTGGAACTGGATATGTTTCAATATTACCTATAGATCAAGGAATTGAGCATTCTGGTGGAGCGTCTTTTGCTAAAAATCCAGATTATTTCGATCCTGATAATATTGTAAAATTAGCAATTGAAGCGGGATGTAATGGAGTGGCATCTACCTTTGGTGCGTTGAGATCTGTTTCAAGAAAATATGCTCATAAAATCCCATTTATTGTAAAAATCAACCACAATGAATTACTTACTTACCCAAATACATTCGATCAAATTATGTTTGGTAATATTGATCAAGCATATGACATGGGTGCCGCTGCTGTAGGTGCAACAATTTATTTTGGATCTGATGAATCCAATAGACAAATCCAAGAAGTAGCACAAGCCTTTGCATACGCACATGAACTTGGCATGGCTACAATTTTATGGTGTTACACTCGTAACAATGCTTTTAAAGTGGATGGTGTTGACTATCATACCTCTGCAGATTTAACGGGGCAAGCCAATCATATTGGAACTACTATTGGTGCAGATATAATTAAGCAAAAACAACCTACGAATAAC
>JAYPYN010000248.1:0-1684 GCA_038154605.1 Balneolaceae bacterium | reverse complement strand
GTTGGAGAAGAATTCGCTCCGCTCATCTTCATCATATCAAAAAATAACATCAAAAAGCATCAGTGCATAGATCGCAGTTCATAGAAACCATCCAAAATCAACATCAATATTGGGATGTAGTAATTATTGGTGGTGGGGCTACGGGTTTGGGGTGCGCCGTGGATGCAGCTTCTCGCGGCTATTCTACCGTGCTATTGGATATGCACGATTTTTCGAAGGCAACTTCAAGCAGAAGTACAAAATTAATTCATGGTGGAGTACGATACTTACAACAAGGGGATGTTTCTTTGGTGATAGAGGCTTTGAGAGAACGAGGTTTACTCATCAAAAATGCCCCTCATCTGGTTGGCCACCAATCGTTTATTGTTCCAAGTTATAAATGGTGGAATGGTCCGTTTTATGGCGTTGGCATGAAAGTGTATGATGTGTTGGCAGGTAAGTTGAACATCAAAACATCTAGACATTTATCTGTGGAGGAAACGCTAGAACATATCCCCACTTTGGAAAAGAAAGGATTGCTTGGTGGCACCATGTATTATGATGGACAGTTTGATGATTCCCGATTGGCTATACATTTAGCACAAACAGCGGCAAATGAAGGCGCAATTCCCATCAATTATATGAAGGTAACTAGATTGCTGAAAAATACTTCCCACCTTATTACTGGGGTGGAATGTCTAGATATGCTTACCGGTAATTCCCATCTTATTAATGCGCGAGTGGTTATTAATGCTACGGGTATTTTTGCTGACTCCATTATGGAGATGGACAACGAATATCATACCCCCATCATCCAGTATTCACAAGGAATTCATCTTGTACTAGATAAGAAATTTTTACCAGGTGATGCGGCGATCATGGTTCCACATACCGATGATGGGCGCGTTCTTTTTGCTGTTCCTTGGCATGGAAAAGCCCTGGTTGGAACAACGGATACACCAATGATACATCCAGAACTTGAGCCAAAAGCACTAGAAGAGGAAATAGATTTTGTTTTGAGACATGCCGCCAGATATCTAACTAAAGATCCTACTAGAAAAGATGTTAAAAGTGTATTTACTGGGCTAAGACCGTTAGTAAAACCTGATCATGCGGTATCAACCGATCAGATATCAAGAAGTCACCATATACAAATTTCGGAATCTGGGCTAGTAACCATTGCTGGAGGGAAATGGACTACCTACCGAAAAATGGCAGAAGATACCATTAATCAAGCAGCGCTTGTAGCAGGCTTAAACGAGGTAGAATGTAAAACGGACGTACTTCGAATTCATGGCTGGTTAAAAAATGTAGATATGAACCACCACCTGCATGTTTATGGCACAGATCGACTGGGAATTGAAAAACTTATTGTAGAACACCCCGAACTGGGGCAGAAAATACATCCTGCTCTACCTTATTTAAAGGCTGAGGTAGTATGGGCATGTAGATATGAAATGGCCGTTACCTTAGACGATATTTTTTCTAGAAGAACAAGAATGTTGTTGTTAGACGCCAAAGCCGCCATAGAATCGGCAGAACATGTTGCGGTGCTAATGGCCGATGAACTAGGTGAACATAAAGCTTGGGTTGCCAATCAAGTGAAGGAATTTAAACAAATAGCAAAACAGTACATACTAACATAAAAATCATACAATGGAAGCATATTTAGGCGAAGTATTGGGTACATTTTTACTCATTTTTT
>JAYPYN010000247.1:0-1700 GCA_038154605.1 Balneolaceae bacterium | reverse complement strand
AAAACTCGGAGGTAGTTCTAGTAATTAGGTGTTGTTCAGTAAACCATCGACCTGATATTAGACAGTGCTATTTTTGATTATGTTCAAAATATGTTGATAGATCGATGTGCGATTTTTCTGCGTTTCTAAGTAGTATTTCCTTTTTGTAAGGCAATAGGTTAGAGTGTTTACCTAAAACTAATTCTTTAATAAGCCTATTATTTAAAACCATGGCTTTAACGTGTTCACCATATTCTTGGGCAATGGATTTTTGAATGGGTGTAAAGTGCTCTTTTTTTGCTATTTTTAATTTCATCTCTAACTCTTTACGGCGTTCGTATTCATTTTTTGAAGGGCGCTTTAACGCTCTTTTTCTAGTTGATAATCCTAGTGCTTTTACTTCATCTAAGGCAATATCTACTTCGGCTTGCAATGTATTAATAAAAAATTCGTTTTTTGTTGTCTTATGGTTCGACGGTATATCCATCCAACTGGATAATAAGCTTGGATTTTTAGCAATGGAAGTGAGTGTATTTGTATGTGCTACATGAAAAGCGGGACGATTTATTTTTTCTGCATGTTGCTCTCTAACATACATTAATTTAGAAAATATATGCCATTCAACTTCATTTAGATTAGATTTATATTTTTCTTTTAGAACTTCGTTTTGGTTAGCGCCTTGATGGTTGCTTGATTCAAAATGATGCATTTCTTGTTCTATCCATTCTCTAGTTCCTTTGTTATTAAATTCCAACACAAAGCGAGTATAAATTTCTGGAAGATGGATTACATCTTGTACAGCGTATTCTAATTGTTTATCTGTTAATGGACGTTTAAACCAATTACTTTGTTGAGAGCTTTTTGACATATGGATGTCTAGCACAAGTTGTACTAATGTTGCTAAAGATGAAGGAGGAAAATTTAGTAAACCAGCCGCAATTTGAAGATCAAACAATCCTTTAGGAAAACAATTCAGTGTATGTAAGAGCCTAAGATCTTCGCTAAATGAAAACACAATTTTAAGTATTTCAGGGTTTTCAAAAAGTTCAAATAGGGGAGATAAATGTATTGAATCGGCTAGCGGATCGATCAAAAATGTTTTTTTGCCATCAAAGATTTGCATCAAACAAAGATTAAATCCATATCTGAATCGGTTTTTATCAAATTCGAGATCGACCGACAGGATGGAGGCTTCTCTTAAATAGGTATAACACTCTTCAATACGGGTTTGATTATCTATATACTCAAATTCGCTATTATTCATGGTTGGATCTATAAAACGTATCTAAATTAATTACGGCGAAAATGAACCTTAACTAACGGTTTGAAAACGTGGAGTTAAAGTAGTTTTATTTATCAAAAAAACCTATCTGTGAGTTTTATATTTTAATGGTGTTAAATCTAAAGTAGAAGTTGCACTTATAGAACTCAAAGATACTTGTTGAATAGATGTAATTATTTGATTGAGTTGGTTGAAAGACCGAGTACCAACTACAGCACTAGCTAAGCTCTTTTCATTCAACACAAATGCTAACGAAGAACTAAGAGCGTGGTGCATATTTTTGATGTTTTGTAGTGCTTTTTTTATTTCTTTAGGGGTGTAATCAAGATATTGTGTTGCTGGTTTGTTAATTAGTAACCCTTTAGCAAGGGTTCCCCGAGCAAGAAGAGAAATATTTTTTTTCTGTAGCAATGGAATAATTTCTTCCTCGGGTCTACGA
>JAYPYN010000246.1:0-1835 GCA_038154605.1 Balneolaceae bacterium | reverse complement strand
CATTGAATCTGGTAGCCGAAGGTTTTTAGCTAAGGGTATTACATTAGTTGAGAGCTCTAAGGCAGAAGATCAACAGAAGGCAAGTGAACTAATTAGCTTATTACCTAAAAAAAATGATACTCTAAGAATTGGAATTTCTGGAGTTCCTGGAGTTGGGAAAAGCACTTTTATTGAGGCATTAGGGAATTATTTAATAGAACAAGGCCATAGAGTGGCGGTATTAGCGGTTGATCCTAGTAGTCCTACCTCTGGAGGTAGTATCCTCGGAGATAAAACTAGAATGGAAAGCCTATCATCAAAAGACCAAGCGTTTATTAGACCTTCGCCTACAGCGGGTACATTAGGTGGAGTAACTAAGCGAACTAGAGAATCGATTCGTTTGTGTGAAGCTGCCGGTTATTCAACTATTTTGATAGAAACCGTGGGTGTAGGTCAAAGTGAATTTGAAGTGGCATCAATGGTAGACTGTTTTTTGGTGATGATGTTACCTGGTGGAGGCGATTCATTACAAGGAATTAAAAAAGGAATTTTAGAAATAACAGATATCCTTGTAATTAATAAAGCAGATGGGGAACAAAAAAAGTTAGCTGAATATGCCAAATCAGAATATCAGCATGCCTTTCATATGATTGCTCCAAAATACCCCAATATTAAGTCCGCTATTAAAACAATGAGCGCTCTTGAACATATAGGGGTACAAGAAGTATGGGCAGCTATCGAAATGTTTAGAGAAGAGCTAAAAAAAAATGGATTATTTGATAAGAATAGGAACCAACAAGACCTTGAATGGTTTAAACGATTGGTTGAAGATGAAATTCTACAAAAGATATGGAAAGGGGAAGTTGCAACAGAAAAGGTTAAAAAATTTCACCAAAACATATTAAATGGAAGCCTAAGCCCATTTACAGCAGCACAAAATTTTTTAAAAACTTTAGAAATAGAAGATAAATAAATGGGTTGAAATTTTTTTTTAAAATCCCATAAATTAATGGCGAAAAAGCGCTTACACTTGTATATTAATTTTTACAAAATCAAATTCTAATAATTAATGAAGCAACTCGAATCGATAATTCCACCTCTTACACAACTCACTGAAGATGAGCAGATGTTGAAAGAGGCTGCTGCAGATTTTGCAAAGAGTTCTATCGCTCCTTTGGTACATGAAATGGATGAAGCTGCGAAATTAAATAAAGGTTTGATACACGAATTTTTTGAAATGGGGCTTATGGGGATAGATATCCCAGAACAATATGCAGGAGCTGGCGGTACCTTTATGATGAGTATTGTAGCCATCGAACAAATTTCCAAAGTTGATGCTTCTGCTGGTGTATTCATGGATGTTCAAAATACATTAGTAAATAATGCATTTAATAACTTCGCATCCGAGTTTTTAAAAGAAAAATATCTTCCACAACTAGCCACAGAAAAAGTTGGAGCATATTGCTTATCGGAAGCAGGGTCTGGTAGCGACGCATTTGCATTAAAATGTTCAGCTAAGGAAATGGATGATTATTTTCTTCTAAATGGAGCTAAGTTGTGGATTACAAACGCAAATGAGGCAGATATTTTTCTTGTATTTGCAAATGTAAATTCTGAATTAGGATATAAAGGCATTACAGCCTTTGTAGTTGAGCGTGGTTTCGAAGGGTTTTCAGTTTCAAAAAAAGAAAACAAAATGGGAATTCGCGCCAGTTCTACTTGCGAAATTCTTCTAGAGGATTGTAAAGTTCCTAAAGAAAACATTTTGGGGGAATATGGTAAAGGATATAAAGTTGCTATCGAAACACTTAATGAAGGACGTATTGGTATTGGCGCTCAAATGGTAGGTATTGCAC
>JAYPYN010000245.1:0-1884 GCA_038154605.1 Balneolaceae bacterium | reverse complement strand
CAATTTTCTTGAGGTATATACAAAGGTGTAGCCAATATATCCATTTAAGCGACCAACTCTTTTTTCAAACATTATTTCTGCGCCATAAGCATAACCTTCCCCAATTCTAAATAAATCGGGATAAGCTAGCCCTGCAGCATCAGGTAAGAATGGATCTAATTCAAATAGATGGTACATTGTTCGGTAGTATAGCTCTATGTCTAATCCATAATCTTTAAAAGGTACGGTTTTAGCACCAATTACATATTGATCTCCATAAGAGGGATTTACTCCTTCATCGCTCGTTAACCAAAGATCAAATCCCGAGAAAGCTTCATTGGTAATTAAAGTGAAAAATTGATTGTATCGGCCATAAGCGGTTTGTAATGTCAATCGGTCATTTAAGAAATATTCGATGGAAGCACGTGGTTCAAGGCGAATATATTTTCCATCAGAAAAATAGCTGGTTCTTATTCCTACAATCACTTTCCATTGATCGTTTGGTCGCCAAGTATCTTGTAGATAGGCGCTTCCATAACTGGCTTGGATACGACTTCTAAAGCTTTCTTGATTATCAAAACGATCTTGTATTCGAAGAGTGAATACTCCTCCCCAGATACCCGTTGATAATTGATGTTTTTCATTTGGGATGTATTCGATATCGGATTTAAGAGAAAAATCGTAAATATTATTATCTCTTTCGATTGGAGTACCTCCAAATTCGAATTCTGGAAAATTAAAGTACCTAGAGCCTGTTAATATGAAATTTGAGAATACTTTTTCGTTAAAAATATGAGTCCAGTTAGCACTTATAGTCTGGTTACCATAATTAAGCAAAAATTCGGCATCGTCAGCAAAAGGAAATCGCACTTTGTCTGAGCCTGAATAAAAAGCAAGATGCAATTTATCGTTTAGTGAAGCATCATAATTGATTTTTCCATTGAAATCGTAAAAATAAAACAACGAAGGGATGTTGTCGCTGTCTTGGCGCAATGCAGCTAAGAGAGGCTCTAATGTTGAACGCCTAGCCGCTAACATGAACGATCCATTTTTAAAAGGTCCTTCAATGGCTGCCCTTGATGCGAGCATACCTAAGGTAAGTGTACCTTGATGACTATTTCTGTTTCCGTCTTTATTATATACAGAAAGTACAGATCCAAGTCTACCACCATATTCGGCCGTATATCCTCCTTTAAATAAACGAACATCTTTTATAGCATCAGGATTGAAGGTCGAGAAAAAACCAAAAAAATGGCTTGGGTTATACACCGTTGTTTGATCAAGCAAAATCAATGTTTGATCAGGACTACCTCCACGAATATAAAGCCCACTTGAAAAGTCGCTAGCAGATTTTACTCCAGGTAAGTATTGAATAGATCGGAATACATCCGCTTCAAAAATAGCAGGAAGGGCTTTAATAAGTTCGGTTTTAACTTGTGCGGTGCCGATGGATTTTAATTCCTGTAGTTCAGCTTCTGATTGTACTATTATTTCTTCTCCTTGCAATACATTTGGAACCAGTTCAATATCAAAACGAAGGTTTTCCCCAGGTTTTAGATTAATTTTTTTTGTGTAAAGTTCATACCCAATGTATGAACAAGCTAAGGTGTAAGTACCAGATGGAATGTTAGGAATAGAGAAATACCCTAGTGTATTAGTCGCTGAACCTCTATTTAATTCTAGTATAGCTACATTCGCACTAATAAGGGTTTCACCTGACTCTAAATCACTTACATATCCCGTTACGGTACTATTTTGTTGTGCATAAGAACTAACCCAAAAAGCTAAGATTAAACCAACAGTTAGAATAGAATATTTACCCATATGAAATTGAAATATAATTTTAAAGAGATACGTTTTTTATTAGCGAATAGTTCTTGAAAAATATTGTTTATTGTGATTTAT
>JAYPYN010000244.1:0-1905 GCA_038154605.1 Balneolaceae bacterium | reverse complement strand
AGCCTATTCACACTGAATTTATTCATGACATACATCAAAAATAAGATTATGATTATCAGGGTGATGGTTCGGATATAAAAATGATTCATAATCATATCCTCCAATCCAATATTTGGGCGCTTCAGTAGTAGGGGTAGTTCCTTGTGAATTAGTAGGGGGAGTACTAATAAAACCATCAGTTGATCGATATAAATTTGTTCCACCTATGAATACGATGTTAGGATCCGTAGGATGGATTTTACACACCATATTATAACTACCTTGGGTACTTAATTGACCTATTGAACCAAAATTTGGAATTCCACTTGACCGGTCGCTTGTGATAATAGAATTAGGATCAGAGATATTAAATTTATGCAATGATAAGGTGCCTTCTCCTGCATCAGTAAAAACAAAGAAAATATTTGGATCCGATTCTGATGTCCCAATTACACTTCGATCTGGATTACTAGGAAATGTATCCGGTGTTATGTTTATCCAGTTTAACCCATCATCCGTAGAGATATAAACTCCAGGTTGTTGAGTTTGAGTTATTCCAAAAAAAGCAGATGAAAGAGCCGCTATAACCACTCCTTGATTAGTTACTGCAACATTAGCCCAGAATTGTTGGTTAGTTTCGCCCAGTACCCGCTGTGAAGATTGGAATGCATCAGTGGATCTATAAATCCCAAAGCCATTACTGCCAAAAAAAGAAGTGCCTGTAGTAGGGCTAAATGTTAGATTACTTATGTAATCATATGGAGAGTTGTAAAATATGTCATCATCTTTGGTGCTCTGAATCTGATTCCAAGTTTCTCCATTATCTGTGGATGTAAAGATTCCAGATCCTCTAAAAGGTGCTCCACTGGCTCTGGCGCTATTGCCTCGAATCTCACCTGTGGAATAAAACCATTCATCTTGGTTCAATGGGTTTTGGGTTAGTGCAGAAACTCCTAAATGGCCCGAAATATCCGTTTTTTTTGTCCAAGTTTGGCCACCATCAATAGATTTCCACATACCACCAGAAACACCACCAGCCAAAATAATGTCTGGATTTCTAGGATCCAATGCCACAGCCCTTGTTCGTCCTCCTATGTCATTAGGGCCTATTTCTTTCCATTCAAAAGGATCGTTGACACCTTTACGTTTTGCATTCAATGACTCTAAAAATTGGCGTTCTTTAGAGAAGATGTTTTTTGGTATTTGGTTGATCGAAGGATCGCGAAGCATCTTAAAAAAATATTCAGCTCTTCCTTGTTGAGTGGTCTCCCTACTGAATGCGTCTTCGGAATGGTCTAACTTTAAAGTCTGTGTATCATTAATCTTAGTAGGATGGGTGATCGTATTATTTAGAAAAAAAACTCCCAATAGTATACATGCAGTAAGCGTTAGTACGCCGATAATAATTTTTTTCATTGATTATTCTAAATTTAAAATTTTAATTAGTTTCCATGTTTCTGGAATGTTAATGCCGGCTGGTTGCATAGATAAAACTGCGTCGAAAACAAAATCCTGTTTCATAAGCGAAACTTTTTCCTTTAAAGATTCATCCACATAAATTATTAGGGTCTGATTAGGGGCTAGCCTCTTTGTTGACATGCCGTATTCATACGTTTTTTTTATTATAACCATTATGCTATTAGCTTTGTGTTCAGTTAATTGTAGCCGAACTTTAGCGCTACTTACATCAATAGGTGCGGGGTGTTCAATTTCATCCACAAGTACAGTTTGTTTATTCTTGCTTTTTTTTCCTACACACTGCGAAACTAATACAATTATGAATAGATATGATAAAATTTTTTTCATGAATATTCTTTTTGAGCTTTTAATTGTTGTACATTATTCACGAACTATGTACAAATACAATTAACATTTCGTTTACTTTAATGTCAATGTTATCGCGTTTTAAATCAGCCATTGCACAAA
>JAYPYN010000243.1:0-1908 GCA_038154605.1 Balneolaceae bacterium | reverse complement strand
GTATTGTTGCATGCTTCGGGGTTATCTTTTCTTGTCTTCCAAGGCTCTGTTTCGGTAAAATATTTATTGCCTATACGCGCTAGTTGCATACTCTCTTGTATGGCCTCTTTGAATTTAAAGCCATCATAGGCAACTTCAACTTTTTCTTTTTGTAGCTGTATGGCTGCCAATGCATCTAAATCTATTTGTGAGGGATTTTTGAGCTCAGGTACCTTTGCATATGCAAATTTAGTAGTAAAGGATAACGCCCTAAACACAAAATTACCTAGCACAGCGGCTAATTCGTTATTTACACGCGCTTGAAAGTCTTTCCAAGAAAAATCGGAATCTTTACTTTCTGGTAACGTTGTACCCAACGCGTAGCGCAATAAATCGGGTTTAAAGTCTTCTAAATATTCATGGAGCCACACTGCCCATCCGCGCGAAGTAGAAAGTTTTCGTCCTTCAAGATTTAAAAATTCATTTGCGGGTACATTTTTTGGAAGGATGTAGTCGCCATGTTCCATCAACATAATAGGAAACATAATGCAGTGAAACACAATATTGTCTTTTCCGATGAAGTGATAAAGTTCACAATTTTCGTTTTGCCAATATTCTTTCCATTGATCCGGATTCCCCTGTTGTTGAGCCCATTCTTTGGTTGCAGATATGTATCCTATAGGAGCGTCGAACCATACGTACAGCACTTTACCTTGAGCTTCCTCCAAGGGTACAGGAACTCCCCAGCTTAAATCTCGGGTTGCTGCTCTATCTGCTAGCCCATCTGTAAGCCAACTTTTAACCTGCCCCATTACATTAGGTTTCCAATGTTCTCGAGTGTTCAACCATGCTTCTAATTTTGGTTGAATATCACCCAATGGCATATACCAATGTTCGGTTTCTTTAACTTCGGGTGTTTCACCAGAAAGAGCGCTAACTGGATTAATTAATTCAGAAGGAGAGAGACTGGTTCCACATTTCTCGCATTGATCGCCGTATGCTTCTTCAAATCCGCAATTAGGGCACGTACCCTTAACATAACGATCAGGAAGGAACATATCTTTTTTTGGGTCATAGAGCTGTTTTTCTGTCTTTTTTTTGAAAAACCCCTTGTTATACAACGTAGTGAAAATCTCTTGTGAGGTTGCACGATGTACATCCGAAGAAGTACGCCCATAGTAGTCGAATGAAATTCCAAATTCTTCAAAAACTTTTTTATTCATTTCATGATATCGATCTACAATATCTTGGGGTTTTACCCCTTCTTTTTCTGCTGCTATGGTGATAGGAACTCCGTGCTCGTCAGATCCACAGATAAACACAATATCATCCTCTTGCAAACGCTTGTAGCGTACATATATATCTGGGGTAAGATAGGCTCCCGCAAGATGACCTAAATGAATGGGACCATTTGCATAAGGTAATGCCGACGTAACTAAGATCTTTTTTTTGTTTTGCATGAAATTTATAACACCAATAATTCAAAGTGAATTTTGAAAGATAGTGAAAGGAAAAGTTAATTATGATGACCAATACTTGAATTTTAAACAGATTTCATCTCGGCTTGGTTCATCAATAATTCTAAGGCCTGTTTTGAAGCCAAGATGTTGTCATTTCGATCCCGATTCATCGGGAGAGAACTCTAGCATGTATTTTAGAATGAACCTACTTTTTAACCTAGTTACGGAGCTCGGCTCCGTAACAGATCAGGCATGAGCTTAAATTAGATGATAATTGGGATTTTATTACACGATATGAATCAGAGGAATGACAAAATGCAACGAATAGATAGGAGCAGAGCTCCTGTGAATGTCCCGCAGCAGAGCTACGGAACTAGGGCAACCTTGTTACGTAGCTCATCTCCGTAACAGATCAGGCATGAGCTTAAATTAGATGATACTTGGGACTTTATTACACGATATGAATCAG
>JAYPYN010000242.1:952-1965 GCA_038154605.1 Balneolaceae bacterium | reverse complement strand
TAACTAAGCATGTAGATATTTGCAGGTTTACCGTTTCGGACCGGGGTTCGACTCCCCGCATCTCCACTTTTTTATTATACAAATAGTTGTTTCGTTGAACATTATTTTTTATAACTAATAATAGTCAGCTCAAGAATTCAGATTTGGTCATTTTCTACTGGTATTGCTGAAATTATAATTTTAACACCTACTATGATTGCCAATGTATAACCTCCCAAATAATAGATTAATGATAAAGGCCTTTCTTGAATGTTATAACTAATGAGTTTGCCATCAATAATTTCGTATTTCAAAGCATTGTATACATAATATCCTGCGATACCCATTATGCTTATTCCTATTGCCACCTTACCCAACCTTATAAATAATTCTTTAATCTTCATATGTACTTTTCAACTAAACCCTAATTAAACCCAAGTAAATGTATTTACGATACTTCCTAAAGTAAATAATTATTATGTTGATGGGCAAGTTTAAAATAAAATTTATTGTTGAAGGTTAACTAACACATACGAAATGACTTATCATATCATCATAAGCTAGCTTAATGTAACTTTTATACTGGCATCTTAATTTAAGTTTTGTTGAATAGTTCTCTAACGATAAGAAAAAGGAGTAATAACAAAGAAATACAAACTAGACCCCAAAAAGATAGAGTTATTTGATTACATGCTATTTGTCAAAAAAAAAATAATTTTTTTATTGTAATTATAACAAGCGATAAGATTGATATTATAATTACAGTATATGTCGGCGGAATTTTTTATCGTCAACTGTTACTCTTCCAGTTTTTATTGAATTAAACACATGATTAAACACTTCTCCAATTTCGCCGTTATCATCTTCTAAAAAATATGAATGACCCTTTGGAAAATCATATTTAGTATTTAAGTTATCACAATCAATGGAATATACATTCGATTGTGTTTTTAATATATCCTCAGGACCAGTATGGCCTAATCTTCTAGAAGCAACTTTATTTTTTAAATTTGAAATTTTACTAGCTCTAAGTG
>JAYPYN010000242.1:0-942 GCA_038154605.1 Balneolaceae bacterium | reverse complement strand
AAGTGCTAAATCATCGTTTGCGTAATAAACGGAAACATTTCTTGAGGATTGACTTATTAATCTACCTTCCTGCCCTTCTTCAAGAGACTCGTTTATTATATCCGCAGCCATCATTATAGTATTTCTAAACAAAAGAGGTACACCTCTAGCTAGATCATCATGATTCCATTTTGAAAGTGTTTCTCGCAGAACCCTATTTCCCATTGAATGTGCTAAGATATTGATTCTTTTTAAACATGGATTATCTTCATCCTCATGATCTCTCCAATCCATGAAAAATTCTAGAGCTCTCGCAAATGAAAATGAACTCATATCAGCAGATTTCTGGTCATCCCAATAATCCCCTACAATTCCACAATCATTATCACAAGGCCAAATTATAGGTATAACTTCAACAAGGTTTTTTTCTTTTTTATCAAATAGGTCTTGAAGTTTTTGTGCTCTTGGGAATATATGTGGTTCAGGAAGATTGGAGAAACCATGTATATAAAGTAAAATCTGTTTTACGTCTTTTTCTTTGAGCGAAGTGAACCATTTTTTATGTCCAATTTCTACGTACTCATCCTCGCTTTTTCTTTCACAACAGAAAATAGAATTAGATGGCGCATTCACATTTAAATCAAAAACAAATTTTCTATTTATTCTAGTGCGTATTGATCCTTTCGGTTTTCGATTAGTTATAAATAACATAGGTATAAAATATTTATGATTATTTGTTATGTATCGTTAATGAGTGTATTGGATAATATTAATTTTACATTTAATAAAATGTAGTTGTTCAAAAGTCTATTGATTTAATTAATTACGAATATCTTATTACAAATTCAATATAACTAATCTCAAATCAGATACAGACCTCCACTTCTATATGAATAACATATAGAATTATATTAATGGTTTAAGGTGAAAGTACTCTGAAGTCTATTCTAATGAAGCTTTACT
>JAYPYN010000241.1:0-1969 GCA_038154605.1 Balneolaceae bacterium | reverse complement strand
GTGTTGGTGGATCGGAATCAATTAAAATTGATGTAAGAGTTCTTGCAGCAACCAATAAAAAGTTAGAAGAAGAAATTACGGATGGTCGGTTTAGAGAGGATTTATATCATCGTATTAGCGTTATTCCAATTGAAATTCCTGATCTTGATACCCGTAAAGAAGATATTCCACCGATAGCAAAGGCTTGGTTAAAAAAACTTCAAAACGATGATATCAGTCTTGCAAACACAACGTTATCGGCAGATGGTTTGCTTGCACTACAAAAAAGAACATGGAGTGGTAATGTACGTGAACTCCAAAATGCAATAGAAAGGCTATCCATTTTATCTATGGATGGTAATATTGACAACGTGTTGGTGGATTCTGTACTTAAATCAAGCCAAAAAAATGCATCTTTGGTTGATTTAGTGCATAATGAAGACGATTTTCAGCAATATAAGGAAGCTACAGAACGGGTGTTTTTAAAACGCCAATTACAAAAACATAATTGGAACATATCTAAAACTGCTGAAGCTATAGGATTGCAACGAAGTCATGTATATAATAAAATGAAAAAATATAACATCGAGCGATAGAATGAGCGCAGAAATTATTGACGGAAAAAAAGTTGCAGCATTAATGCGAGCTAGTGTTCGTGAAGATGTAGAACAATGGGTTGCAAAAGGCAATAGACGTCCATTTTTACAAGTAGTTTTGGTAGGCGACGATCCCGCATCAATCGTATACACGGGAACGAAAACTAAAGCTTGTGCCGATGTAGGTATTGAAACAAATACTCTAGTGCTGCAAGACACTATCTCTGCCAAAGAATTAAAAGAAACAATACAAAATCTAAATAAAGATGATTCTGTGGATGGAATTTTAGTACAAATGCCATTGCCGTCTCATCTCTCTAAATATGATGTAATTGAAAGTATTGATCATCGCAAAGATGTAGATGGGTTCCACCCTATGAATGTTGGTCGACTTTCAGTAGATCAGCCATGTTTTCGATCCTGCACTCCCGCTGGTGTGATGGAATTATTCAAACACTATAGCATACAAGTCAAATCAAAGCATGCCGTAGTTGTAGGTGCGAGTAACATTGTTGGTTCTCCAATGGCTGTAATGTTATCACGCGAAAATGCATCGGGCAAAGCAACAACAACCATTTGCCATAAATACACGCGCGACTTAACCGCACACACAATAAATGCCGATATTTTGATTGTTGCGGCGGGGCAACCACATCTTATTAAACCCGAAATGGTGAAAGAAGGGGTGGTAGTGATAGATGTTGGGATTAATAGAATTGCAGATGAAACATCCAAAAAAGGCTATAAACTTGTTGGAGATGTTGATTTTGAAGCTGTAAAGAAAAAAGCCAGCTGGATTACTCCAGTACCGGGTGGTGTAGGACCAATGACGGTGGCCATGTTAATGAAGAACACCTTACTTGCCGCCAAGAAATCGATTTATCCTGATTAGTCAGGTTCTGCTATTGATATTCTTTTGGGTATTCTATGGTTGATGATTTTTTTTTGATCTTCATTTAGTGCACTATACGTGAGTCCAAATGTTTTCAAACTCTCGATGTTTCTTATTTCATTGTATGTACCAATTACTTCGTCTAACATGTCAATGTAAATTCGATAAGGCGTTTCCGATTGAGTTAGAATAGAGACAATAGCTTTACCCGGTGAATCTGATAATTCTGGGTTTTGTCCATAATTAAGAATGAATTCCTCTAGATTGTATGTTATTTCTGAAAGATCAACTAGACTACCATCCATTAGAATCTCTCCCTTAGAGTTTACAAGAATATTCATTTGATTTCTCTTATTTATAAAAGGAGAATCTTCTTCATTAAGTGGAGGTAAAATTAGTGTAATTCCCGTATCTACGTTTATTGTAGTGGTAACCAAGAAGAATATTAGAAGTAGAAAGGCAATGTCAGCCATGGATGATCCATTTATGGAAGGTTCTTCTC
>JAYPYN010000240.1:0-2043 GCA_038154605.1 Balneolaceae bacterium | reverse complement strand
GTGTTAACTAATGAAGGAGTGAAATCTAATAATATAGCTTCACAATCTATTCATGTGAAGTTCGGTGGTGTTGTACCCGAATTAGCTTCGCATGCCCAGCAACAAACTGTGAAGCAAGCATTAGATGAAGCTGATATAACCATGAAAGACAATGCAGTAGCTGTAACATAAAAAAATTTGGTTTTTTTTTTTTTTGAGCAACTTAACTATGTACTTTAATTATAACCAAAAAGAACTATCATGAAAAAAATATATGCTTTCCTAACAACTCTGTTTGTATCAGCAATTCTAATATTTAATATTGGGTTTATCGATGAGGTAAGTGCAAATGATTCGTTTTCAAATAAATGGGATGTTACCTGTAATTACGGTGGTGGCGGAACTTTAACAAGTGCAAGTTGTAGTACTGATGGTAAATTCAACTGCAAATGCCCAAGTAGAGTTTTGTAAACATTTAACTTTATTTTAATAATGGGTAAAATCATATTTGCGAATTTTTCTTTTCTATGTCTTCAAATATTTTTTGTAGCAGATGTATTTTGTCAACAAATCTCCATTATTGAGGATGGCTATTTTTCTATAAAAAAGGACACTTCTGTTGTCTTAGGATTATTTGAAAATGCCATTCTTGATAATGATGGAGATTTATTTTTATGCACTGAAAATTCTATTTATAAATATGATAAATATGGGAATTTGAATTCATTACATAATGCTTACGGGAGGGGTCCAGGGGAATTCCAAATTGTAAATTCTTGCACAATTATGGGTAAAAAACTGATTGTAAATGATAATCAGAAAAGAGAATTAATAATATTCGATAAAGATAGTTTAAAATATCTGAATGGAAAAACTTTCAAAAAAAACAGGATCAGATCGTTAGTAGCTTCTGATTCTACATTTTATTCACTAAATCAATCATCATTTGGATATCGAACAAATGCCCTTTCTGAATTTGACATAAATCTTAACGAAGAAAAAATTCTTAATTCTCCTGTTCCAGAATTTGCCTATGTAGGTTCAACTAGAAATGGTGGGGGAATAACTATTTCTAATAATGGTAATATTTATTTTGGTTTCATTGTATCACCAGTTATATGGAAGTTTGATACACATTCTTCAAAACTATTTCAATTTGAGGTTCTTACTGATGATCATAAAGTATTGGATCCAAAGATTGTATCGTCCTTTGGAAATGATCACATGAAACATATTCCTTATACTTTTTCTATCTCACGAATGATGGGTTTATTTTTTGTAGAACCAAATTTAATACTTCGAGTAACAGAGCATGGTAACCCATGGAAGGATGAGCAAGTTAAACTAGTTGCAGATTTTATTAATGATACTGGAGAACTTATTACTACGTTAGAAATCCCGAATCGCATAAAATTTGCATTTGGAAATCACATATATATTGAACGAGATTCAAAAGAAATTCTAAATGCATATGATAATGCACCACATGGAAATTTGGTGCAAATATTTAATAAATACAAAATCATAGTTCATTAAATGCCAAAAAATTATTTATGGGGAATAATCATTTTCTTAACAATTGTGAATGGTTTTTCTTTTTACAAGCAAAAAAAAATCAACGATAATGCAAAAGAAGTTATATACGATTCTTCATTAGATAATTACATAGCAGCCACGTTTAAAAATACAAATAGAGTTATCTTATTTGGGGAAAATATTGTCAAATCTTTACCAAAAAAGAAAAATGATTCTAAAATTAATTTCTATTTTTTGTTTAGAGATATCGATTGTACCAACTGTATTACCGAGACATGGGAGATGATTGAAGGACTAGTAAAAAACACTTATCTCACGGAAAGCAACATAAACTACTATTTTTATTCAGATAATGTAATTGATTTACCCACCCTTTTAGAATACAATAATCTAAATATTAAACAAGAAGATATTATAGATTTTAATTATGAAAAAATTCTTTTAGAATCAGATATAACTATTAGTCCATTACTTATTGTTACAAATTTTGGATCCGTAATTGATGCTTATCAACCAGAACCTGGTAAC
>JAYPYN010000239.1:0-2099 GCA_038154605.1 Balneolaceae bacterium | reverse complement strand
TTGCATACCTAAACAAATACCAAAAAAGGGAATATTATTGGTTCTTGCATAATTTACAGCTGATAGTTTCCCTTCAATTCCACGCCCACCAAAACCAGGTGCAACAAGAACACCAGTGACATTTTTTAGTTTTTCTGAGACATTCTGATATGTAAGAATATCGGATTGCACCCATCTAACTTTGATTTTGCAATCATTTACTGCCCCAGCATGTATGAAAGCCTCTACAATAGATTTATAAGAATCGTGATGTTCTACATATTTACCAACTAAGGCAATTTCTATAGTCTGAGATGGATTGCAAACTGCTTCAACGAAACCAATCCAATTATCAAGGACTAATTCTTCGGTTTCAATTCCTAATTTTTGTATAACTCGGACATCTAACCCTTCTCTTTTCATCAATAACGGAACTTCATAAATCGTTCTCGCATCCTCTGAACTTATTACATCCTCGATATCAACATTACAAAATCTTGCTACTTTACTTCTAATTGAATCATCTAAAGGATGTTCTGATCTGCATACAAGAATGTCTGGTTGGAGGCCACTTTCTAATAAGGTTTTTACAGAATGCTGAGTAGGTTTTGTTTTTAATTCTCCAGCTGCCGCTAGATAAGGTACTAAAGTAAGATGAATGGATAAGGTATTTGCCCTACCAACATTATAACGTAGTTGCCGCACTGCCTCGATGTAAGGTAAGCTCTCAATATCACCTACGGTTCCACCAATTTCTACAATCACTACATCAAAATCACCAGACTTACCCAGTTTTAAAACATGAGATTGGATTTCGTCTGTTATATGAGGTATAACTTGAACTGTTTTACCTAGGTAAGCACCTTGCCTTTCTTTGTTTATAACATCAAAATAAACTCGACCAGTAGTTACATTATTTGATTGAGAAGTACTAATATCTAAAAAACGCTCATAATGACCTAAATCTAAATCTGTTTCTGCGCCGTCATCTGTAACATAGACTTCACCGTGCTCATAAGGGTTCATTGTACCAGGATCTACATTTATGTATGGATCTAGTTTTTGAATAGTAACTTTTAATCCCCGAGCCACTAATAAACGACCCAGTGAAGCGCAGATTATACCTTTTCCTAGTGAAGATGTTACCCCTCCGGTAACAAAAATATATTTTGTGGGCATTGAGTAAAAATATTATTGAAGGATACTTAATATAGGGTACTCATTCTCCGACTTCAATCCATTAACCAAAGATTAATGATCTAGTTTTTCACAAATTTTCCACAACTTGATTGAGCACGTCAGGCTTATCAGAAAAAATTCCAGCCACACCTTTTGAGATCATTATTTTCATAGTCTCTTCGTCGTTCACGGTGTATACAAAAAAAGGAATGTTATTTTTATTTAAATCCTCTATCCATTCTTTTCTTAACTGTTTATAATTACAGTTAAATGCATGAGCAGCATATTTTTTAGTAAGTTGGGATGGAGTAAGTTCTCCCGATTGTGTAGGTTCATATAAAATTGCCTTAGGTATGTTAGGCGCCAATTTATTAAGATGTTGCATAACTCTGTAGTCAAAGCTAGAGAAAATAACTTGTTCTTCCATTCCAGCTTTTCTTACAAGCATTAAGGCCTTATCCACAACACCGCCCTCTGCAGTATCAGTAACAGATTCGTGCTTTATTTCAATATTGAGTGCAATTTTTCCTTTTGTGTATGTAAGTACTTCCTCCAAAGTTGGAAATGGCTCGGCATCATAGTCATCACTAAACCAAGATCCAGTATTCAAATTCTTTAACTCGGTTACTGTGTAATCACTAACTTTTCCATTAACCCCTGTAGTACGAAACAGTTCTTCATCATGTATTATTACAGGTACGCCATCTTTACTTAGTAGCAGATCCAGTTCTATCATTTCTGCTTTCATTTCTACAGCGAGTTTAAATGCTGAATGGGTATTTTCTGGAGCATAATAGCTTGCACCACGATGTGCAATTACAATAAAACCGTCTTTATTAGACATAGGAAGGGAAGGAAGGAAATTCTGAGCCATTACACTACTATTTACTTGGAATAGTATAAAAATAAATTTTAATACAGCTCTTCTCATACTTAAATCG
>JAYPYN010000238.1:0-2104 GCA_038154605.1 Balneolaceae bacterium | reverse complement strand
GTTCTAAAGGTAAAAATGAATGGGGCTCCCAAATTCGAAGTTATGTATTTGATGATCAACGAGTAAAAGACCATAGAACAAACCACGAAACTTCTAATGTTAATGCAGTAATGGATGGCGATCTAGACGCCTTTATTAAAGCATATTTATTGATGATATCTACTCAAGAACAATCTTAATCTAAACCAGTGAAATTAAATTTCGACTTTCTTGTTATTGGAAGTGGGCTGGCAGGCCTATCTTTTGCGTTAAAAGCAGCTGAGTATGGAACAGTTGCCATCGTGACAAAAAGAGAAATTAGCGAAGCTAATACAAGTTACGCACAAGGTGGAATATCCAGCGTAATGAATGTTGATTGTGATTCTTTTGAAAAACATGTGAATGATACCTTAAATGCTGGTGCTGGGTTAAATAACAGAAAGGCTGTAGAAGCCATGGTAAAAGAAGGGCCTAGGCTGATCAATGAATTGATGACATTGGGTGTGAATTTTACCAAAGAAAATGGTCAATTACATCTTGGTAGAGAAGGTGGGCATTCTGAGAATAGAGTGGTACATGCGGCCGATGCCACAGGATGGGAAGTAGAGCATGTAATGGTAAAAAATGTAAAAAATCATCCTAATATCACTGTTTTTGAACATCATTTTGCGATGGAATTGTTAACAGAGCATCATCTTGGAAAAAAAGTTAAATACTTAAAAAATATTCATTGTTTTGGGGCTTATGTGTTGGATGAAGCCACAGAAAAAGTGTTTAGAATGCTCTCAAAAATCACCGTTTTGGCAAGTGGTGGAGCTGGTGCTGTGTATGCTAAAACCACTAATCCAAGCATCGCAACTGGAGATGGTATCGCTATGGCTTATCGTGCCAAAGCCAATATCAGCAATATGGAATTTGTGCAATTTCATCCAACGGCATTAAATGTTCCCGAATCCGATTCTTTTTTGATCTCAGAAGCTCTAAGAGGTCATGGCGCTATTCTCAGAAATTCCGATGGCATAGCTTTTATGGAGAGGTATGATGAACGCAAAGATCTTGCGCCTCGTGATATTGTAGCACGTGCAATTGATGATCAATTAAAAAAAAGAGGGGATAAATCAGTATTTCTCGACATCACGCATAAGCCAGCAAAAGAAATAGCATCTTCTTTTCCAAATATCTACGATACATGCCTTAAATATGGAATTGATATCACAAAACAGTGGATTCCTGTAGTTCCTGCAGCACATTATTTTTGTGGTGGTGTGGAAACTGATTTAAATGGCAAAACATCTATTCAACGATTATATGCATGTGGAGAAGTAGCTTGCACGGGGGTGCATGGTGCAAATAGATTGGCTTCTAATAGTTTGTTAGAAGCTCTTTTTTTTGCTGAACAAGCGATGCTGGCGGCACATAAAGAGATTCCTTCTCTTACATGGAATACCTCAATCCCAGAATGGGATGAAAGTGGCACTTTTAACAATAAAGAATGGGTGTTAATTTCGCATAACAGAGAAGAACTCCAGCAAATAATGAGCGATTATGTAGGTATAGTGCGCAGTGATCTTCGCCTTGTACGTGCGCTAAGAAGGCAAACTCTTTTATATGAAGAAGTGGAAGAGTTCTACAGTAGAACAAGAGTAAGTGGAGCGCTTTTCGAATTACGAAATTTAATCAGTATCGCCTATTTGATTATAATGGCAGCCATGAATCGTAAAGAGAGTCTAGGGTTACATTATAATCTCGATTTTGAAGATCATGCTAAACAATTATGATTACCGTTGGCGTAACAGGGGGAATTGGAGCTGGTAAAACCACCTTCTGTAAAGTTTGGCAGGAATTAGGTGCTTTTGTGGTGTATGCTGATGAGCTTGCAAAACAAATAATGGC
Organism: Balneolaceae bacterium; assembly: GCA_038154605.1. Classification (GTDB taxonomy): domain Bacteria; phylum Bacteroidota; class Rhodothermia; order Balneolales; family Balneolaceae; genus HXMU1420-13. Next base: position 232 of record JAYPYN010000238.1, on the reverse strand, counting down.
TACAAACCCTATTATAATCGCTTCTATAAAAAATGTATTTGGAGAACAATCATACCTTTCGGATGGTAGTTTACATCGGGAATTTTTAGCCCAAGAAGCTTTTCAAAAAGGTAGAGTGCAAGAATTAAACGCCATAGTACATCCAGTCCTTTGGTTAACTATCTCAGAGTTAGTAGAAAAAAAACAGAAAGAAGGGGTAAATGTTTTTGTAAAAGAAGCAGCTATTTTACTA
>JAYPYN010000237.1:0-2124 GCA_038154605.1 Balneolaceae bacterium | reverse complement strand
GACTAATACATAGACATCATTTATCCGATAGATATATCCAAAAAGCGTTAAAAAAAGCAGTATCTCTCACCCTAATCAATAAAAAAGTAAGTTCTCATACATTACGCCATAGTTTTGCTACAGAAATGCTCAAATTTGGCTACGACATTCGAACAGTTCAAGAATTATTAGGGCATACAAACGTGAAAACAACCATGATCTATACCCACATTTTAAATAAAGATGGAAATTACCTACAAAGTCCTGTGGATAGATTATAATACCCTAGTAGTTATTTGAGTTAAACAGCAACAATACGCCAAAATAGACAATTACTTTCTTTTTTAGACTTAAAAAGTATCCTATTTACAATGATGTATCGTAATTATTCTACTAGTTAATGGTGGATAAAACTAATTATTTGTTACAATCATATCTACTTGAATAGGTCGAGATTGTGCAACATGTAAGTCTGATACTTCAATGGTAAATGTATTACTTCCTTTCTCTAAAGGTGGACTAATTTGTAATCCTTTCCCAACGATTTCCCCATTTTTTTTCCAGATTATGTGTACATCAGATAATGGACGATTGACTGTTGGAGCAGTAAGTATTGTTGTGGGATTTGTTGGGTTCCAATCTATATCAATAGGTAGTGCTTGTTCAGTAAATTGTAATGCTTCCACAACGTGAATTTGATATATCTCGGTGGAGAGAGCTTGTCCTTGAGGTATCCATTCTAATGTAAAATTAACAACGCCTAGTTCATTTGCACGCCATGTGGGTTCGTAAAATTGCTGGTTAGCGAAGGCCCAATGTTCCCCAATTCCCATTTCGGTAGTAGATAGAACACCTCCAAATACAATCTTTTCGGGATAATAAGGAGATATTTTTGGAACCGGTGTGGGATGTATCTCTAGTAGTGTTGAGTCAACTGAATTTGGTAAGCCTCTACCATCGTCTTGAATTAGCAGTACAGAATAAGTACGTGCTTCATCGGCAACAAAATTTGGTGTAGGTAACCATTCTCCATCTAATTTCCATAAGGTAGATAAAATATCACCATCCGCATCTTGATGTAAGCCAGAACGTAAGTTTACATTCTGATTTTGGAACACAACATTGGATGTATTAATGGTAGGTTTAGGACTACTATTGGCGTAAAAATATTTTGTTATTGATTTTATATTATTAGAAGCTGAAGAATTATCTACTACCTCTAAAGTAACTTTATGGCGTCCAGGAGTGATGGTCTTTACTAATTCGCTTGCATTTGAACCAATAAAGCCATCATCCAAATACCATTTATATTGTTTAATAAAACCATCTTCATCAATACTCTCTATCGCATTAAGATGGATATCTTCACCAGCAGATATATATTCGTCTAATGCCCAATGTATGGTAGGTGGTGCATTAACTTTAATAGTTTTTGAGAAACTTACAGTATTACAATTGCTATTTGTACTTGTTTTTACTGTAAGAGTAATAAAATATTCCCCAGGCTCATTAAATGCATGATTTACAATTAATCCTGTGAGTTCTTTTTGCCCATGTTTAGATTGGATATTCCAGGTGGCTGAATCAAACCCATTATCCACCGTGCTTTTACTCCCATCTAAAGTTAAAGACTCACCCAATGCAATCCATTCTGGTATCTCAAAAAAAGCAATAGGTCCTTCAACTACGGTTATTTCGCGTGTGATTTGTGAAATATTTCCACATTTCCCAGATCCAGACCCTTCTACCGTTAGCTGTATAGCATATGTGCCAGGTTTAGTATATCTATGGGTATATGTTGATCCTATAGCGGATTTTCCATCTCCAAAATCCCAATTAAATGAGGGGAGAAAACCTGATGGATCTGTACTTTGTGATGCATCTAGATGTATGGCTGAATTAACGCACACAATGGGTTCTTCTATGGTAAATTTAGCCATGGGTGAACCTTCTATAATTATGGGTATTTTAGCTACAGATGGCAGCTGTGAATATCCATCATCTAAAGTAACTTTAGCTTCGTAAATACCAGGTATTTCATACCTGTGAATAGGATTTTTTTCTTTGGAGGTAAAGCCATTGCCAAAATCCCAATGAACGTCAAATGAATCGCCATTGGGATCGTAGCTTTTATTACTATTAAAT
>JAYPYN010000236.1:818-2169 GCA_038154605.1 Balneolaceae bacterium | reverse complement strand
TTAAAACGTTACCCAGATCATGGAATTATTGGCGAGGAATTTGGTAAAACCAATGAAGACAGTAGAATACAATGGGTGTTGGATCCTATCGATGGTACCAAATCTTTTATACATGGTGTTCCTTTTTACACCACATTAATTGGTATTATGATTGATAATCAACCAATAGTAGGTGTTATTAATGCTCCTGCGTTAGATGAGCTTTGCGCCGCTGCCATTGGCTTAGGGGCTACTTTAAACAATAAGCCTTGTTCGGTAAGAAATACCGAAAACATGGAAGAGGCAACTTTTCTAGTAACCGAAATCCGTCGCTTCAGAGACTGTGGGAGGGAAGATGCATTTCAAGAATTAATGACTCAAACCAAATTACACCGAACTTGGGGAGACGCCTACGGTCATATGATGGTAGCCATTGGGCGTGCTGATATCATGTTCGATCCGATTTTAAACATCTGGGATGCTGCCGCTCTACTTCCTATCCTTAAAGAGTCTGGAGGAATTTTCAGCGACACTGAGGGAGTAGAAACCATACACTCTGGAAATGGGTTTTCTACTAACAAATTCCTTTATCCAAAAGTGAAAGCAATTTTTGATGCAGTAAAAGTTTAATGATCAGATTTCTTAATTCTTTATTTCTTTCAGTTCTTTTAATAGTTGTAACCAATTACCAAAGTTGCGAGGATATTGAGCTTGATTATTCTGTGCATCCATATCACCCTTTTGATATTTCTCATGCTGATATTTCTCTAGACATAGAAATAGATCAACATCTAATAAATGGAAGTGTAGATTATAAAGTGCAATCGAAGGTAGCTCAACTTAGCCAATTATCTCTCAATGCAGCAGAACTTTCTATAAATGAAGTGTTAGTTGATGGTAAAGGAGTTGAGTATTACGTAAAAGATGAGAAACTGATTATTTCATTAATCGATACATTGTCTAAAGGGGAGGTGCTATCACTTAAAATACAGTGGCAAAGTACGTCAAGTTTTGGGCTGCATAAAACATATGATGGTTCGTTTTGGTCATCTATGAATCCCCTTGCACATCGGCATTGGTTGCCCGGGTTTGATCATCCACGAGAATTGTTTACAGTTAATGCAAGTTTTGATATTCCTAACGAATTAGAACTTTTGTTTAATGGAAATTTAGGAGAGGTAAGTTCAATCTCATCCACCAAAAAAAGAATACATTGGTCGTCTAATATTGAAATACCAGCTACGGGCTTGGGGTTTGTTGTAGGCAAATTCAAGATTTCTGAGATGATGGCTGGTTTTACAAAAATTCGTTTATTTCATCCTCCAGATGCCGAAAATTTAGGTCGGGCTTTGGTAGCTGAAGTAGCTAGGTT
>JAYPYN010000236.1:0-808 GCA_038154605.1 Balneolaceae bacterium | reverse complement strand
AACAAGCACTTTCATTCGAATATCCTTGGGAAGCCATTAACATGGTAATACTATCCGATAACTTATGGATGGAAAGAACCCATGGAACAGGTACCATTTATTTATTTGAGAGATATGGTAATTTAGAAAATCAGCTGGCAAGGAATATGTATACACAATGGTTTGGAGAGTATCATAGAACCGAGCAGTACATGAATCTAAATAATATAGGTATTAATGGGTTACTCTCTACCGCGTTGCATTATCAATTGTTCGATTCTGTTGCATTAATACAAAATCCGGATTCTTTGCTACAAATAGATAGTTGGAACGCATGGCAAAATGCTTATCCTTTCGAGTCCACAGAACAGACTTCTGTTATTGATGGAAGTTTATCACAATTGATGAAAAAATTTAATGGCTTAGTTCCATTTAATGAATATGCCGAAGTGTGGTACAATGATAATGGGGTCCCATATTTCAATCCAGATCCTAATTCCATAAAATGGGATCATGTAAAAACTACTACCGATCATCCGACTTATGAAGTTGATATTAGTTTAAATGAAGGTGATTCTAAGCTAACTTTCTATTTTAATCTAGTTGGTGGATATGGGGAAGGTTTAACTACATTGCAAGTAATTCAGCATCAATTTGAAGCTATAACAACAACAGAGATAACCTGTACTGGAAAAACCGATACAGTTACATTCTCAATACCGAGAAATACAGAATTTATAACTCTGAAATCACTTAGTACTTCCTTATCTAATATTAAAATTAAAGATGCTCCTCTTTACTATATCTTAAATCAATTACGTAGTGACGA
>JAYPYN010000235.1:0-2190 GCA_038154605.1 Balneolaceae bacterium | reverse complement strand
GTGCATGTTGGGGACCTCGACTTGGATGGTATTATCCCTTTAGACAGCCTAAGTAGAACCATTGTTAATGTTAGACCTCCTAAAGGAGCAATGTTATCAGACTTTGCAGATGATAGCTCTGATGAGGATGATTCTACAGAAGAATAAAACCTGGCTAACTCTCAATGAAGTCCATCATAATAGGTTTAGGAAATGTAGGTCTAGAATATGATGGTACCCGTCATAACATCGGCTTCGAAGTAGTTGATTTAATGGCGAAATCTCTTTCTATCTCATTTAAAGCTGGTGGTGGGCCTTTTTTGGTTGCTGAAGGCAAATATAAGGGAAGAAAGTTGATACTTGTAAAACCAACAAACTTTATGAATAGAAGTGGAACTGCTGTTAAAAAAGCGTTGAACAAGTATCAAATGGAACAACAAAATTGTTTAGTCATCTATGACGACTTAAACCTTCCAGTTGGGGTAACCCGAATGAAAGAAAGAGGGAGTGATGGTGGACATAACGGAATTGCTGATATCAATAACAAAATTGGAAGAGAATATCCCCGATTGAGAGTTGGTATCGGAAATAATTTTTCAAAAGGTAGACAAGTAGAATACGTGCTTTCTACCTTTGAGAATGACGAAATAGTAGAGGTAAAATCTGCTATTGAAAAAGCCCACGATGCTGCTCTTGCATTCGTAACAATGGGCATTGAAAGGGCAATGAATTACTTTAATTAATTTCCTTCGGGAAACTTTTAATCAAACTTTAACGGAGTTATGCAAAACATAATTTTTTTCTCAATAGCGGCGGGTGTAGTAGCCCTTTTATTTACCGCGTTCAAATCTTCTTGGGTTTCTAAGCAAGAAGTAGGTACTGAAAGAATGGGGCGCATCGCTGATAGCATAGCAAGTGGTGCTATGGCATTCTTAAAAGCAGAATACCGCGTTCTTGCTATTTTTGTGGGTGTTGTAGCCACAATTTTGGCAGTAAGCGCGGATGCAGTTACATCGAGTAGGATGGTTTCCATTTCATTTATTGTAGGTGCAATATGTTCTGGACTTGCTGGGTTTATCGGAATGAAAGTAGCAACAAAAGCAAACGTTCGAACAACAAATGCTGCTCGCCAAAGTCTTGGTAAGGGTTTAGAAGTCGCTTTTGCTGGGGGTTCTGTAATGGGACTAGGTGTAGTAGGTTTGGGTGTACTTGGTCTATCTATTCTATTTCTCATTTTTTCTAACGTTTTTGGAATACAAGATGTTGATGCAGTTAACCGAGTATTAGCGGTTGTAACAGGCTTTTCATTTGGAGCTTCATCGATCGCTCTTTTTGCGCGTGTAGGTGGTGGTATTTACACCAAAGCTGCCGATGTTGGAGCAGATCTTGTAGGTAAAGTAGAAGCTGGTATCCCAGAAGATCATCCATTAAACCCTGCTACCATAGCTGACAACGTGGGTGATAATGTAGGTGATGTTGCGGGTATGGGTGCTGATCTTTTTGAATCGTATGTCGGTTCAATCATTGGAACTATGGTTCTTGGTGCTGCTTTTATGACTATTCCAACGTGGTCTGATAATTTCGAAGGACTTTCTGCCGTAATGTTACCACTAGTGCTTGCTGGCACTGGAATATTTACCTCGATTATTGGGACTTTCTTTGTTAGAGTTAAAGAGGGTGGAGATCCGCAAAAAGCATTAAATCTTGGGGAATTATTATCCGCTGTTATAATGCTCGTTGCTTCTTATTTCCTTATCACTTGGATGTTACCTTCAGAATGGACATTCAATGGAAATGTATACAATAGTACAGGTGTATTTTGGGCTACCATTTTTGGATTGTCTGCAGGTTTATTGATAGGGTTCATTACGGAACACTATACAGGAACAGGTACTAAACCAGTACTTTCTATTGTAAAACAGTCTGTTACTGGTTCTGCAACTAATATCATTGCGGGGCTGGGTGTTGGAATGATTTCTACCGCTATTCCAATCATTATCATTGCAATTGCTATTATAGGGGCTTACAGTTTTGCCGGTTTATATGGTATTGCTATTGCTGCCGTTGGGATGCTTGCAAATACAGGGATACAATTAGCAGTAGATGCTTATGGCCCAGTCTCAGACAATGCAGGTGGTATTGCGGAAATGAGTGGTCTCGGTGACGATGTTCGTGCTATCACTGACGAACTTGATTCAATTGGTAACACGA
>JAYPYN010000234.1:0-2201 GCA_038154605.1 Balneolaceae bacterium | reverse complement strand
GTATGTACCAGTCGGTATTTAATAAACTCAAACAAACAATTCTTACATCGGTTCTAATACCTTCAACCTCTTGAGCATACCATAAGGGGAATGTATCGTTATCTCCATTAGTAAATACTAAGGCATTTGGAGCCAAAGATTCTAATAAATTTTTGGCATAATCAGGGGCAACATACCGTTCTGAACGATCATGATCGTCCCAGTTTTCAAAGCCCATGAGTATTGGAGAACCCAGCATACAAGCAATAATCACAGCATAACCAATAGTTGGATTATTTTTAGTATAGTTCTTTAACAGATCGATTAAGCCAGTAACTCCTAAACCAATCCAAATAGCAAAAGCAAAAAAAGATCCCACGTAAGCATAATCGCGTTCTCTAGGCTGATATGGAGTTTGATTTAAGAATACAATTATGGCTAATCCTGTAACAATAAATAAAGTAAATACTGCAAAAGCTCGTTTTCTGTCGGAGTTGAAGTGGTAGAAAAGTCCGAATACACCTAATAGAAAAGGGATAAAGAAATAAGCATTGCTCGCTTTATTGTCGGGATATCGTTCTTCCTCAAATCCAGATCGCCATCCTGAGTCTTGAATATCTGCTTCTCGACCAATAAAATTCCAATTAAAATATCTCAGATACATATGGTTGATCTGATGGGATATAAAATAGTCTAAGTCGCTGGTGTATCTAGAATAAAATTGAACGTGATTTGGATTTTCGGAATATCTTCTTGGAAATAATTTTTCATTTTGTGCTATTTGACCTGTAGCATCATCATACGATCTTCCTTGAAGGATGGGGGTATTTCCATATTGTTCTCTTTTTAGGAAACTTACAAAATCCTCAAAGGTTTCTGGGTCATTTTCATCTATCGGGGGGTTCGCAATCGAACGAATCATAATCACTGCGTAGCTAGAATATCCTATTAAGATCATCGCATAACTAATTAAAGCGATATTAGCAATCCTGTAGCTATTTTTATGTGTGTAATAAATAGCATAGCTAAGTGATCCAACTATAATAAGTAGATATGTTAATGGTCCGATTAAGCCATAAGAAGCATCTCCGATGCGATCCGCCCAGTCAGGTACATATTGAATAGTGACAGGATAAATGATAAAAAAGGAAAGAACTGCAAGGCTTCCCATCAAACCAAAAGAAAGAAGAGTAAACTCTCTTGTTTTAAAATAAACGATGAGCGCTACAAAGAAAATGGCAAGTAAATTAAGCAAATGAACACCAATAGCTAAACCAAACATATAGGCAATTAAAACCAACCAACGTTCATTGTGTTCAGAGTCATGATATTCCGACCATTTTAACGCTAACCATACCACAATAGCGGTGAAAAACATAGACATGGCATATACTTCTGCTTCTACTGCATTGTACCAGAAAGTATCGGTTACTGCAAAGGTTAAGGCACCTACTAATGCTCCACCATACATTCCAATTTTATCTATCAATGGCATACTATCGGGATGCTCTTTGAATTCTCTAATTAAGCGAACTACAATCAAATAGAGAAACATAACTGTAAAAGCAGAAGAAAGAGCACTTAAAAAATTAATACTTACTGCTACATATTCTGGTGGCATAAACATAGATACCAATCTACCCAAAAGAGAATATAACGGAGCTCCTGGAGGGTGGTTAACTTGTAAACCGTTTGCAACAGCTATAAACTCACCGGCATCCCAAAAGCTAGCAGTTGGAGCCATAGTAAGTGTGTAGATAATTAATGATGTAAAAAACGTAAAGAGTGCGAAGTATTTATTCGTTGTTTTATGATTTGAAAACATATATATAAAGCGCGGCTAGAAAATTTTTTGGATAGTCGTTGTTTAACCTGTATGATTGTGAAGCTATGATATGCATAGCCTTATTCACATCAAAATTTAGTGTAATATAAGGTGGTTTTATTTCTCGAACGAACATAATTTAATTCAATTCTTAAATTAACAATTATTTGCATGACCAATAAAAATTCTGAAACTTTTTCTTCAAAAATAGGCCTTATTGTCAGTGTGTTAGGAATAGCGATAGGAACAGGTAATATATGGAGGTTTCCTCGTATTGCCGCACAAAATGGGGGAGACACAGGCGCTGGAGCTTTTCTTGTAGCATGGTTGTGTTTTTTATTTGTGTGGTCTATTCCTTTAATAATAGCTGAGTATGGTATTGGCAGAAATGGCAAAA
>JAYPYN010000233.1:0-2238 GCA_038154605.1 Balneolaceae bacterium | reverse complement strand
TGTATTAATTACCGCTTCACACTCGTTTAGCGATAATCCCATAGGTTTCTCAATCACTACATGATAGCCCGCTTCTAGACAACGTATAGCATATTGGGTATGAAAGCCGTTTGGTGTCGCAATATTCACCACATCGCTCATTCCTGAATCTTGTTCAAGAAAAGTATCTATTGAGCTATAGGATGCGACTTCTAATCCTAAATCTGATATAGGTTTAAATTGCTTAGGATCAACATCGGTTATCGAAAGTAATGTTGTTCCTTCAAACTCATTAATTATTTTTGCATGTCGTTGGCCTATTCTCCCAAAGCCTATCACAGAAAATTTCAATTCTTTCATGGAAATAAGGTATGAGTTTTGTGTTTTGAGTGCTGTTTTATTTTATAAAAACTCAGATTATAAAACTTTTCATAACTTAATCTTTACCAAATAAGTCTCTAGTGTATACTTTTTCTTCCACATCTTCGATTTCTTCCACCATACGATTAGCCACTATTACATCTGATATGGATTTAAATTCATTGATATCTCTAACTACTCTGGAATGAAAAAACTCATCTTCAGGTAAATAAGGTTCAAAAACAACCACTTCAATGCCTTTTGCCTTAATTCTTTTCATTATACCCTGAATGGCACTAGCACGGAAATTGTCTGATCCTGCTTTCATTACTAGTCGATAAATTCCCACTACTTTTGGATTCTTTTTTATAATCTGATTCGCTACAAAATCTTTTCTTGTTCGATTTGCATCTACAATAGCACGAATAAGGTTATTAGGAACATCCTGATAATTAGCCAGTAGTTGTTTTGTATCTTTTGGAAGGCAATATCCCCCATAACCAAACGATGGATTGTTATAATGTGCTCCAATTCGTGGGTCTAAGCCTACTCCTTCTATCACTTGAACGGTGCTTAACCCATGCGACTCACAATAAGAATCTAACTCGTTAAAATAAGCTACGCGCATCGCCAAAAAAGTATTCGAAAAGAGCTTAATTGCCTCTGCTTCTGTTGAATCTGTAAACAATACTGGGATTTCTTCTTTTGCTTTGATGGCTCCTTCTAGCAGTAACTCGCCAAACTTTTTTGCACGATCTGATTGTTCCCCCACCACAATTCGTGATGGATATAAATTATCGTACAAAGCCTGACCTTCGCGTAAAAATTCTGGAGAAAATAGTAGATTTTCAGTATCCAGTTTTCTTTTCGTTTGCGCTACATAACCAACAGGAATGGTAGATTTAATCACCATTACCGCATTTGGATTAATGGCTTTAACATCTTTGATAACTGCTTCTACTGTTCTAGTATTGAAGTAATTGGTTTCGGGATCATAATCGGTTGGAGTAGCAATAATTACAAATTCTGCACCAATATAGGCTTCTTCTTTATCTGTTGTCGCCTTAAGGTTAAGATTTTGATCTGCTAAATAACGTTCTATCTCTGTATCCGAAATTGGGGAACGCCCAGTATTGATGGCATCTACCTTTTCTTGTATAATATCCAAAGCAACTACTTCATTTTGCTGGGCTAACAAAACAGCTAGTGAAAGACCCACATATCCTGTTCCCGCAACTGCAATTTTCATGGTAAATATCTATTATTTGTTAATTGTATCTTTAAAATACTTAAGTGTTTTTTTTAAGCCTACCCCTCTAGGAAATTTTGGCTCCCAGTTTAAAATAGCTTTGGCTTTTGAAATATCTGGTTTTCTTACTTTGGGATCATCATGTGGCAATTCTTTAAAGGAAAGCTTACTAGAACTTCCTGTTAATTCAATGATTTCTTTAGCAAATTCTAGAATAGAAATTTCTTGTGGATTTCCAATATTAACTGGCTCCACACAATCAGACATCGCTAATCTAAAAATACCTTCGACTAAATCATCCACATAAGTAAAAGATCGTGTTTGAGAACCATCACCAAAAATGGTAATGTCTTCACCCTTCAGGGCCTGTGACATAAATGCTGGCAATGCTCTGCCATCATTAATTCTCATTCTAGTCCCATAAGTGTTAAAAATTCTAACAATTCTAGTTTCTAAGCCATGAAATCTATGATATCCCATTGTCATTGCTTCTGCGAATCGTTTAGCCTCATCATAAACTCCCCTAAATCCAATTGGATTCACATTTCCCCAATAATCTTCTTTTTGCGGATGTACTTGAGGATCACCATATACTTCACTTGTGGATGCTAACACAAACTTTGCAGATTTGGCTTTTGCCAACCCTAATG
>JAYPYN010000232.1:0-2298 GCA_038154605.1 Balneolaceae bacterium | reverse complement strand
TCATTTCGCGCATTTTATTAGAAAAATTCAGCGACACTTTAGAAAGATTTATAGGATAGGATGTTAGTAATAAAATAGAAATGAATATTAATATCGCATCTAAAATGATGAAATACTTTGTTTGATTTACAAGAATAGAAATCCCAATTATAGTAAATGCTGTGAAAATTGCGCTATAACTTATGGTTGTTGATCCATATTTAGCGAAATCAAACGAGTAAAATTTCTCTTTTATGATTGGAGTACGTAGAGAAAGGATAAATGCCGTAGAGAAAAACAACAAAAAAGAAGTGAAATAAAATGAAAGTAATTGTATAGAAAATAAACCAACAGGTATCACTAACACAGAAACTAGTATTATATCAATAAATAAAAGTACACTAATAACTTTAGTATATACTTTCATTAACCCTAAAGTATGATTCTCACGAATAGCATGAGTAAAAAAGAGATTTTTGTTTATACCAAAGAAATTATATCCCATGTAGGTAAATATTATCATCGTAGAAATAAAAAGCCAACTGTAAAACTCCATTCCAAAAAGATGCTCTTGTTTTCGATAATAAGCGAATGAAGTTAAAAGCAGGATAAATGCTTTGAAAACCATATTCCCTTTCTGTAATATCTATTAATGGCTTGAAGCTTTTCTTTTTTGAAGTAATTGATACGAAAACTTAACCCCAGGCTAGACACCAATAAAACTATCAGTAAAAAAATTAACCAGAAAAAATCTGTGACTTTCCATAACGATATATATGATCCTATGATTAATGAAACAGTCATTATGGTTATTAATACCGAGTGCTTTACATGAAATAGTATTAGAAATCTAGTTACTCTATTTAGCATGTATACAATAATAACAACAAAGAAATAGGGTAGCGTATTCTGAATGGTTAGCTCCTTGCTAACACTTAATGTGAGTACAAACAGGAGTACAATGAAAAACCAAAAATTGCGGGCAAAACTATCGTATAGAAATAATTTCGTTTGGTCTCCAAAACTTACAGGCTGATACGCTTTAAAAATGATACTTGGTGGTTTTAAAACTGGAAAAATATCAATCAAAAAACATAGTATCCCTAAAAGTGAGGTATAGAATAACATAAATTCTGAAATTGATATAGTACCTTGTGCCACCAAATAATCAACTCCGAATCCAGCTCCTAAACCATAAATGAGACCTGTGATTAACGCCATGAATAATGTTAGGATAAATTTTCCAATATAAGGCCATTCCCAAAGTGCTACCATCCTCTTTTTTAAAATAAAGCCTACAATCCCTGCCATTACTCAAACTCTATTAATTTTTTGGGATCATATCCTAAAATTTCTGACACTTGAGCTTCGAAACTCGATGTACTATTCCTAAAATGATCCATAGGAATACTTACTACCTCCGTATCTTTAATGATAGATATATGGGTAGCAATCTTTTCCATATACAGCATGTCATGAGAAGAAACTAAGATACTATTCCCTTTTTCTTTATAATCATTCAAGAACGCAACCAAGTTATTGGCTGAAAATATGTCCATTCCATCAAAAGGTTCATCTAAAATTAACAACTCTGGTTTATGAATTAATGCTGCACATATCCCTGTCTTTAGCTTCATGCCTTTGGAGAAACTACCTATGGTTTTCCTTCTATCGGGTGTTGATTCGAAGAAATATTGAATCAAGGTTTCACTTCTTTTCTTAATCAACATCTTATCTAAGTTATAGATCATCCCAACATATTCTAGATAATCTTGAATACTGAATTCATCTACTATGGGATTGAATTCAGGAAGCACCCCTATTTTGCTTTTCACTTTTGAACCAGGTTCGTTTAGTGCCTCTCCTGCAAAGGTAATAAAACCCTTATTTGGCTCAACTACATCAATGATCATATTTATTAATGTACTTTTCCCAGAACCATTCTTGCCAATAAGACAATGGCATTCACTTGGTAACACTTTAAGACAAACATCCTTTAATATTGTCGTCTTTCCATATGTCTTAGCAAGGTTTGTTATATCTAAAATCACTCCAACCACCTTATAGAATTAATTACCCAAAAAATTAGGATATGAAATTATTATTACTAATAAAATACGGGTCATAAATTATAAGTAGGGAGCACCTTATATTCCTAAAAAAACGATGGAGGATATTACGATAACTAAATTTCTTAAAACTAACTATAAAGAAAAGTAATTTAATATTTCGGGCTGTAGTAGCTAACGTGCCGGGCTAAGTTCAGTTGGTTTTAACTATTGAATTTAGTGAGGGGTGGGATGAGTTGCTACGCAAATC
>JAYPYN010000231.1:0-2371 GCA_038154605.1 Balneolaceae bacterium | reverse complement strand
TATCGGCATCGTAGGTCCATTTTCCTCCAGTCGGACTTCCATCATCTTCTAGCAAAAGATTAAATCGCTTTCGTTCTTCTTTATAAAAAGCAGTTTGAAAGTATTTTTTCTTATTTGCTTTGAAAAAACGATCAAGATCGGTTGTTGAATTCAAAAACATGGGAGATTCATGGTATATAATCTCTATATCGTTGTACTCGGATCCTTCAGCTAAACGTCGTTCTAACCAATTATCAACGGGATTAATAACATGAACTCGATCAATCCCTTTTTGAGCTACGTATTGAAGTATATCAGAAACAGCATATGTTCCAGAATAGCTTTCTATATACTCCACTTTTCTATCCAATTTCTCTAAAAAATGCTGATAGAATTTCATCGTTGCCCGATGGTAGGCTATCTTCTGTTTATGAAAGTTAAATTGGTTGAAAAAAAGCTCTTCCTCGACGATTATAAAGGAATTCCCATTATCAATTAGTGGACTTTCTTTAAAAAGTTGATGAGGAAAAACTAAGTTTAGTTGATTCATAATGTGTATTCAAATCATCAAAATTCAGATTCCATCTACTGGATTAAGAATCTTGATTTGATATTTTGTTTAAGTCTGATGCATGGATTTTACATCCTTTTCAAGATGATTCACCTTATTTCTTCTACACCTTTCACTACAATACTTCACTTCATCCCAGCAATTCCTCCATTTTTTCCGCCAGTTAAATGGTCGATTACATACAGGGCACATTTTTGAGGGTAGATGCTCCTTTTTCATTAAAAAAGTTCGGACTGTAGTTGTTTCGTTTTCATTTCTTTTTTGCATTTTTTCCAAAACGCAAAAAATGAACGGAAATCACCCTTTACTGAAAACATCCAATCTCTTGGTTCTTCAATGCCTTGGTATTGTTTATTGAAAGGATGTTCTTTGTAATAAATAGGACTGGATTCAGCTTTTTGTTGTAATTCTTCAAAAGAGCCCACAAATACTTGAATTCCTTTGATGTTTGCACTTAAACTTAGGATAAATTCAATGAAAGCCTCTGATTTTGGGTATTTCTGAAAATGATCGGGCTCGAGTAGTAGAATTCGATTCGCTTGGATGTCTGACTTCCATTTTGGATCTAAGTTATAGCTATTGTAAACCAACGTTGGTAGTGATGCCTCAATCTTGATGGGATCACTTTGGGGGAGTTTAGTTGTTAAATTAAGACTGGTAATTTCCTTTAAAACTTCTGGAACGTTCATTTCTGTAATGTCTTCGTACGATCTATCAAGAAAAGTTCCTTTTTGAAATTTCTTGGTGTATGTGTTGATATTATCCTGATTCGCGATATATTTTTTGTTGCTGTTGGATCCACATACCCATTGCCAGCTTAATGTATTGCTTGCCCAATCTCCATCAAATAGATGGTAATACATCCACTTGGCTGGCTGATACCAATGCGATCTACCTACATTACAGGTAATTCCTGCTAGATACATACGATTGTGATTATGCATGTATCCCGTTGTGTAAAGTTCGTCGATAGCCTCATCAATAGCGTAAATCCCAGTATCGGCATCTTGAATTTTCTTTGGCATTTTATAATGATGTACTGGTTCTTGCGCATGTCTTAGATCAGTATCTATTTCATCGCCTTTATGAATCCATATTTGTTGCCAATAATCTCTCCAGGCTAATTCTTGAATGAATTTTTCGATGGAATAGGGTTTAAATCCTCGTTGCAACACCGATTCAAATACCTCTTTAGTTGAAATAACGCCCCGAGAAATGTAGGGACTTAAATAAGTGACCGATCCATCAATGAAATTTCGAGATTTTCCATATTTGATGGGTTCGATGGATGCTACTCTTTGATAAATACTCTCTAGGTCGGTTGGGAAGTTCATTTCTGCATTCTACTTTTAAAACGATTTATTTCGGGATTTCTCTTTTCTCGATGTTTCAGGCTTACTCCTTCATTCACTCGTTTGCGCCACAATCGAAAAGAGGATGGTTTTAGAGATGCGCGCATTAATCGAATGGTTTCTTTCTCTGGAATACCGAATTGATGTTCAATGGCATCAAAAGGAGTACGATCTTCCCAAGCCATTTCAATAATGCGATGCTTATCTGTGGGATTGATATCATTGGCCGTTTTCATGCATGGATCAACAGATATACTAGAGCATGCCATTCCCAAGGAATGTTAGAAATACATATTTTTCGATGAGGGTCATTTTCCACCTGCCAAAAAAATGCGGTTCCTTGCCTTTAAAAAGACGATTACCGACTTTACTTCATGCTTAACCTAATTACGGAGCTCAGCTCTGTAATAGATCAGGCATGCGCTTAAATTAGATGATACTTGGGACTTTATTACACGATATGAATCAG
>JAYPYN010000230.1:409-2391 GCA_038154605.1 Balneolaceae bacterium | reverse complement strand
AAAAATCTACGAGAAATCTTCTCATAATCCGGATCTACACGAAGCGCTAAATCAGTAGTTAACATAAATGGCTGATGAGTTATTTCTACATTATGGGCGTCTGGCACAGTGCCAGATCCAGCTCCCTCTTTTGGTTTCCATTGCCAAGCACCAGCTGGACTTTTTTCTAGCTCCCACTCATATCCAAATAGATTTTCAAAATATAAGTTCGTCCATTCAGTTGGTTTTTGAGTCCAAGTTCCTTCTAAGCCACTTGTTATGGTATCATTACTATGCCCAGTGCCATACGCACTAGCCCATCCTTGCCCCATTTGTGCTATATTAGCTGCTTCAGGATCGGCACCAAGATTTGATTCTAATGCAGCACCATGTGCTTTACCAAAAGTATGTCCGCCTGCGATCAAAGCTATAGTTTCTTCATCATTCATTGCCATCCGAGCAAATGTTTGACGAATGTAATGAGCCGATTTTGCTGGATCAGGTTCCCCGTTCGGTCCTTCAGGGTTCACATAAATCAACCCCATATGATCTGCACCAAGTGGTTCTTTAAGTTCGCCATCACTAGTATGCCTTTCAGAGCCTAGCCACTCGGTTTCCGAACCCCAATAAATATCTTCTTCTGGTTCCCAAACATCAGCACGACCACCGGCAAAACCAAAAGTCTTAAATCCCATGGATTCAAGAGCTACATTTCCAGCTAAAATCATTAAATCTGCCCAAGATAGTTTCTTACCGTATTTCTGTTTGATCGGCCAAAGTAATAAACGTGCTTTATCTAAGTTCACATTATCAGGCCAACTATTAAGGGGTGCAAAGCGCTGCATTCCCGAACCGCCGCCGCCGCGCCCATCAGTTACACGATAAGTTCCAGCACTATGCCAAGCCATTCGAATCATAAACGGACCATAATGCCCAAAATCGGCAGGCCACCAATCTTGGGAATCGGTCATTAATATAGTCAAATCACTTTTAACAGCTTCAATATCTAGGGTTTCAAATTCTTTGGCATAATCAAATGCTGCACCCATTGGATCTGAAAGATTTGAATGTTGTCGAAGAATATTCAGATTTAGTTTATTTGGCCACCAATCTGTATTTCTTGTTCCACCACCAGTGGTATTTTTCAATGTTCCGTTATGAAATGGGCATTTACTTATATCGCCCGAAGTATGATCACTCATTATCGTTATTAGAATCTATTTTAAATTATTTGTGAGTAAGATAAAGCATCTAACATTGATTTAAATATCAATTGTGTTTATAAGCTTAATAAATTCGAGAAAAGCGCTTTATCATTATCATTTGGTTTTCCTACATTCCATGTGTAACGCATTTACAAATTTAAGTTGGTACAATAATATTTAAACACTCTTCTATATGGAAGCATCTACTCCCAAATTATCTTTTCGTGAAAAATTCGGTTATGGACTCGGTGATACTGCTTGCCATTTTGCTTGGGATATGGCCGGAATGTTTTTATTCTTCTTTTTTACCGATGTGTATGGAATCTCTGCAGCAATGGCTGGAACAATTATGCTTATTGCTCGAGTATGGGATGCTATTTCTGATCCTATGATTGGAATTATTTCGGATCGTACCCAAACTAAATATGGAAAATTTCGACCTTACATGATTTGGTTTGCATTACCTTTAGGAGCATCATTAATTCTACTATTTACCACCCCAGATTTTGATGAGACAGCAAAAATCATTTGGGCTACAAGCATGTATTTACTTCTTAGTACCATGTACACTGCTGTAAATCTTCCATTTTCTGCACTTTCTGGAGTAATGACTGATGACTCAGCCGAACGAACCCAATTAAACCAGTATCGTTTCTTTTTGGGTTTTATAGGGATGTTCATAGTTAGTTTTACCATGTTATTTAAAAATATGCTTATTGTAGACGAAGTACTTTTATTTGCACAAAATGCGAATCTTCCTACCGAAGCTTTAGAATACATCAAAGCATACAATTGGGG
>JAYPYN010000230.1:0-399 GCA_038154605.1 Balneolaceae bacterium | reverse complement strand
GAAGAACGCAAAGCCTTTCAGCTTATAGCCATCGAAATGGCTATTCTTGGCACCATATTACTCGTTTATTCATTTTATAGCACTAAAGAAAGAATTCAACCGCCTGCAAATCAAGAATCGAATTTACTTGAAGATGTAAAGAATGTATTTGGTGTAAGAGCTTGGTTTATCTTATTCATTTTAGGAGTCATAACCTTTGTGCTTATAAACATACAAGGTGCCGTAATCAATCAATACTTTAAATACTACGTAGGTCGTGAAAACGATGCCACTCTCTTATACACACTAACCACCATTTCTTTAATTGTTGGAGTATTGCTTGCCACTCCACTAACTAAACGATTTGAAAAAAAATCTTGATGAGAACATGATAAAAAAAATGAACGAATATTACCGGGA
>JAYPYN010000229.1:1723-2449 GCA_038154605.1 Balneolaceae bacterium | reverse complement strand
CCAAAGGTTAGTTCCAACACCCCTTATTATTAAATTTCTTTTTTTCTTGTTTATTCATTTCCCTCCAAATCAAACTGAATAATATCTCCCCTACGCGACATTCCCCAAATAGTATGATCATGAATTTCTAAGTCAATTAATGATTTATCTGTATCTATCTCTGTAGAAGTAGTTGATGTTGTGTTATTGTTTAATTCTATAAAAAATAATCCTTTTTCATTTACTCCCACTATTTTTTGTGATGTCCCTGAATCAATACCTCTTATTTTCATAAGGTCATTCTTATCATGTATTAGGGTGATATTCTCCCCGCTAACTTCATAAATACCTGATATAGAAGAAACAAACATTCTAACATTCATCTCACTTAATGAAAATGGAAAACGAATAGCTAATTCTATCAATTTAGAATCTTTGGTATTCCAAATTGATAATTGACGTGTTGTTGCAACATACACATAATCTTCATGCTGGTGTACTTGAAGTATATTGCCCGATAATCCTGATAGTGAATTTATAGAAGAAATAGGTTGATTAACGAGAATTTTTGAAATACCATCATCAGTTGCAGCCCACAATACTCCCTCACTATCTAAAAATATTTCGTAAACCTGATTATTACTTAAGCCATCAGATTCGTCAAATACTTTATATGACCAATCATCAGTATTTGCAATAACTATCCCTGATAATAACGTAGCGAAGGCAATGTGATTTGAATTGATT
>JAYPYN010000229.1:0-1686 GCA_038154605.1 Balneolaceae bacterium | reverse complement strand
ATACAATCCTGAGCGGGCAAGAAAATCTGAAATGGGATAATCTATTGGTTCAATATTTATCCCATCAAATAGTGCAAGTCCAGAATAAATGGTAGTAAATAAAAATTTATCCCCTAGCTGTTCGGCAGAAAAGAAATGCCTCTCTTTAAAATATTTGCCGTTAGGTATATATACAAGAGAATCGTTCTTAATTTCATAGAGTCCATCATTTTTTAAACGAACAAATAGATGATCTCCAACTTTTGATAACTGACTAAATTCTAATTCATTATCAATGATTGAAATTTGATCATCATAAAATTTAAATATGTAATCACTACTTTGGAAATAGATGAGAGAATCAAATTCTTCAATACGAAATATTTTATCAAATTTTATTGTGTCAGGCAATAATGCTACAAAGCTTTGATAGTTCAAATTCCCCGTTGAATCCACCCCCAGTTTACCAAAATCCGCTACTGTTCCGTAAAAAGTTTCGCCCGATCTTGTTGTATATAATGAGCGTATAATAGAATTATTAGAAATATGTTGATTATGCCATTGAACTCCATCGTACCATAATAGGCTGTTGTTATTACCAAAAAAAAGAGTTCCAGAAGTATCTTGAGTAATCGACCAGTTTTGCCTGTGCCCATTGTATTCTTGATACGAATAGGACTCTACAAGAAAAGAGCCTTGACCATAAATAGGTAAGGCTCCTAAAATTAGTAATATAAGTAAAATTAATCTTTTTTCTTCCAATCAGGGTGGCCTATGTTTCCTGCTATGTGTATACCATTGTCTCTGCTACAATTATGACTTTCCAAAACTTTAATTTTTATTGATGTAGAGTCATTATCATGAAAAACTTTAGAAACCGTACGTACTCCATGATCAAAATCTATAAAAAATCCTTTTTCTGAAAAGGTTTCATTATCAATTTTAAAAATTATTTTTTCTAATTCATGAAAATCATCTAAAATACCCACACTATCTTTCTTTAGTAATGATGAAGTAATTTTCTTTTTGCGATTTTTTTCTTTAGGAGTCATATCTAGACCTCCCTTAACCTTTTCTGGCCAATACCATCGATCACGAGACTCTATTTTTATTCCAACATCAACTGATAATTTATTTAGTATGTTATTTGACTCTACATGATCATTAGGATCATGAGATTTACCATTATGTGCATGAACAGAATTATTATATTCGATCCTATCCATACAATCGAAATAAGATGATTTAAAGAATAAGGTATCCGATACGGTAAACGATTCATTTTTATCATTCAGAGCTTGTTCTTTAAATAAAAACCCAAAGAACATAAATAGACATACAATCCCAATTATTAAATTTGAAGTTAATTTCATTATTTTACCTGTAAGTTGTTTTAAATTTGAAGGTATATATATAATTTATTCCTTAATAAAAAAAACCACCCAGCCATGTAGTTCTTGAACTTGTGTAATTAGATGATATAAATATTAAACTAACACAGATTCTACACCTTCCCATTTCATATTAAAAGCTGTAGCTACATCTTCATACACGATGGTGCCAAGCGCAATGTTAAGCCCCATTTTTAATTCAGAATCGTCCTTAATAGCTTGCTTCCACCCTTTATTTGCAAGAGCTACCGCATAGGGAAGAGTTACATTTGTTAGACCCAATGTTGAAGTGTATGGAACGGCTCCTGGCATGTTC
>JAYPYN010000228.1:540-2462 GCA_038154605.1 Balneolaceae bacterium | reverse complement strand
GTTATGTACACTATCCGAATAATTTTTAAACAGTATGGTACTATCGATAGTACTAGTACTCCATACAGAATCTTCATTTATTTGATACACAACTAATCCATCATAGTAATTACTAAGTCTATCACTAAAGCTAGGATATTCATCTAAGGTAATTGAAGTAAGTTTTTCATCAACTTTTGCTTGAATAAAATTTTCAAAAAAACGAGCTCCGTACTGTTTATTAGTGTAATTGGGATATGATTTTACTAAATAAGAGTGATATTCTTCTACCGTAAAATTATATGATTTTATAGAAAATACAGTTAAGCTATTTAATGAATCAGGAAGATGAATTTCAGAAAATTTTAAAGTATCTAATGAGCTTATATGAGCTGAATATGTTTGGATATTGTCGGTATTCGATGTAGCGTTATATTTTTCAATCAAGTAAGTGATTACGTAACTATTGTTTTCTTCAAAAGAATTAGAATTTTCTAGTTCAGAGAGGATATGATCATCCTTTTGTTCTTCACTATTAAATGTTCTAACAGAATCGATTTTGAAAATATGATATCCGTAATTGGTTAAAATAGGAGAGGAGTATGGTACACTGGCATCAATATTCATTACAGAATCGATAAAACTGTTACTGTAGCGTGATCCATATTCAACCCAGCCTATGTATCCTTTGTTTTTTATAGAAGGTTCATCTTCTGAATATTTTTTTACCGCATCTACCCAACTTCCATTACTTTCTAAAAAATCGTAGGCTTCCTGTATACTAGATTTTTGAGAGTTTTCTCTTACAAATATATGAGATAGTTTTACTGCAGGTGATCTATCACGTATTTTTTCTAAATAGATTAGATGATAACCAAATCTTGTACGTATTGGTTCTGATAGTTCTCCTACTTTTAGCTTATAGAGCGCATTCTCGAATGTTGGAATAGTTGTACCAACACTAAACCAAGGTAAATCACCACCCATAGATTTATTATTTCTTTTAGTTGAGTATAGACTATCTAATTCTTCCATAGAGGTGCCCTCAAAAAATTCAGCTCTTGCTTTTAAAAGCTGATTATATGCTTTTAAGGTATCTTCTGGAGATGATTTTTGGTTAACAGATATCAATATATGCTTACTCTTTAGCTCTTTTAGATAGCGAGCTTTATACTGCTTAAATTTGGTAGGTTTTATTTCTTGCACCATCCAAAATGAGTATGCAGCTTGCGTCGAATAAAGTTCATATTCATCAAGAATTGATTCTTTCTGATAATAGCCGGCATCAATAGCGCTTAGTTTTTTTCCTTCGTAATCGAGATAAGTTGGTAAAAATGTAATCAAATCTTCATCAGTATAGCTTTTATCAATGCTATTTGATAGATAATTATCTTTAAGTTCGGTGTAAGAGATGTATTGATCCCCGACTATACCTACGGTTCCAATTGGAATATTTTGTGTTGATGAAGAATTTTTACTCCCAGAACAGCCTGATAAAATAGTAAATAACCCTAAAATTATACTCTTTAGTAATAAGTTGTTCATGTTTTATAGTGTTAATTTTTTGTGATTAAAGTTAAAATAACATACCAGCAATTGTAGCTGTCATAAGATTAGCCATAGTTCCAGCAAATACTGCTTTTAAACCAAATTTCGCTAGATCTGATTTTCGAGATGGAGCTAAGCCTCCTATTCCACCTATTTGAATTGCAATAGATGAAAAATTGGCAAAGCCACATAATGCAAAAGTGGCCATGGCTATTGTTTTGGGGCTAATAGAGGCATCAGCTACTTCTGATGCAAGTTGCAAATATGCTACAAATTCATTGACAACGATTTTTGTCCCTAATAATGCGCCCATACTAGTTGCATCTTCCCATGGAACTCCTATAATCCATGCGACGGGGGCTACAATCCATCCTAATATCATTTCAATAGTTAAC
>JAYPYN010000228.1:0-530 GCA_038154605.1 Balneolaceae bacterium | reverse complement strand
CCAACAATTTCTGTTAATCCTGTACTATTGCTAATCCACCCAATTAAACCATTAAACATAGCTAATAATGCAACAAAAGCTAATAACATGGCGCCAACATTTAATGCTAATTGTAAACCTGTGCTTGCTCCACTAGCTGCTGCGTCAATACCATTAGCATCGGTCTTTTCAACAACCATGGTAACATCTCCAGCGGTAGCAGATACTTCTGTTTCAGGATAAAGAATTTTAGCTATCACTAAGGCCGCTGGAGCAGCCATGAGACTTGCACCTAATAATCGTTCTGCAAATAATTGTTGTGCAACAGAAATATCCATTCCATTAGCTGCAGCAAATGAAGAGCCTAACATTGCAATATAAGCAGCCATAACTCCGCCAGCAATTGTTGCCATTCCTCCTGTCATAACTGCTAATAATTCTGATTTTGTCATGGAGTTAATAAATGGCTTTATAACAAGTGGAGCTTCCGTTTGTCCCACAAAGATATTAGAAATTACCGATAGTGTTTCTGCTCCAGAGGTGCCTAAGAG
>JAYPYN010000227.1:0-2473 GCA_038154605.1 Balneolaceae bacterium | reverse complement strand
GTTGTGTAATGATGAGGTCAGCATTTGTAGAATCGATAATCTACTTATTTGGATCTAGGGGATCAGTTTTCTCTAGGAAAAAATCGGTATCATCTGCCATGATGTTGGTAAAAGTCCATGCCATGAAATCGTTTTGACCAGCAACTATCCCTGGCACACCAGGAATAGTTGCTCCAGATACATTTTGTTTATTTTTGTTAAGATGTAGTTCATACCATTTACCAGGCACATTAAGCCCAAAATGTATGTCTCCTGCTAGTATTGGATATCCGGTGGAAGATTTGGAACCGTTTACAACCCAAGCGTTGCTTTTCACAAGACTAACTTCTTGTTTTAGTAATTTTCTTTTTTGTACTTCCAGTTCTAAAAGTGGAAGTAATGCAAGATTTGTTAAACTTTCGGTTTCATCATTATTTAGGAAAGTTGGTAGCTTACTATCCCATAGGAGTAAAATTTCGTTTAATCGATTTTTTGGTAGAATTTCTTTTAAGTACGAATAAGTCGCCTCGTTCCACCAACTCATGTTCAATTCCCAACCCATCATTCGGATGATGGCTAAAGAATGCTGAGGGGTCCATTCAAGCGGTGACATCCCAGTTAATGCGAACTGTACGGGTAACTGAGTTGCATTATTTTTAGCATAGGTATTTACGCCTTCAGAATAAGATTGTAAGATACTAAGTTCATCAGGTGTGATTTGGGTATTGAGAATGTGTTCCGCGGTTTTCCAAAAACCTAATGTGCGTTGATATTTATCGAACTGGATGAGCTCGGATCCAAAAAACTCAGCAAATCTACCTTCTGCTGCTAATTGTGAAACCGTCATTTGCCATAAACGATCTTGGGCATGTATATATCCCATCGCAAAATAAAGATCCGAATCATTATCTGCGAAAAGATGAGGTATTCCAAAATTATCCCAATGTATAGAAACGGGAGATACTATGGGCTCTAATTCAAGATTAATTTCATGATTTGGCAACGGTTTGTAGAACGTCCAATAGAAGGCTATGCCAGTAAAGCCTAGAAATAAAATTATAAAAAAAAGAAATAAACGTAGAATAAAGTTCATAGAATAATTGCCAATGGTAACACTAAAGAATAGGCACAAAGTCAGAAATCTACAATCTAAACATAGTATTTGATGAATACATACGATTTATTTTCAAAACGCTTGAAAAGCGCTTTTTAAGTTCATACCATTAATAAAGAAATTATATTAATCAAATAAATTTAATGGAAGTAAAAAATGTATCTGTGATTGGTGGTGGTACAATGGGAAATGGAATTGCGCATGTATTTGCTATGAGCGGATTTTCTGTAACATTGATCGAGAAAAATAAAGAATATGCCGATCGTGCTATGGCTAATATTTTAAAAAATCTTGAAAGAATGGTGGCTAAGGAGAAAATAACTGTTCAAAAAAAACTTGATTCTCTTGCCAATATCTCTACTTCTTTAACAATTACAGAAGGAGTAAAAAATGCTGATCTAGTGATTGAGGCGGTACCTGAGGATTTAGCCATTAAAACTCAAGTTTGGAAAGCTGTACAAAAGGCAGCGCCATCGCACACAATATTTGGGTCAAACACTTCCTCTATATCAATTACAAAATTAGCTTCTATTACAAAGAGTGCAGATAAATTCATAGGAATGCATTTTTTTAATCCAGTTCCAATAATGAGCCTTGTAGAAATTGTAAGAGGATATGAAACAACTGATAAGGTGTTCGAAGAAGTGGAAAAAATATCTAGAGCGTTAGGCAAAATACCAATACCTGTAAATGATATGCCTGGGTTTGTTAGTAACCGTATTCTTATGCCAATGATAAATGAAGCAATATTTGCAGTTTATGAAGGAGTGGCAACAGCAGAACATGTGGATGAAGTGATGAAATTAGGTATGGCTCATCCTATGGGGCCGCTTCGATTAGCAGATTTTATTGGATTAGATGTATGTTTAGATATTTTAAAAGTATTGTATGAAGGTTTTAAAGATCCAAAATACCGCCCTTGCCCGCTGCTTATTAAAATGGTTGATGCCGGAAAACTGGGTAATAAAACGGGGGTAGGCTTTTACGCCTATAACATTAGAAAAAATTAATATTAAAAAATTCTATTGTATAAACTCTATTTACATCTAGCATTATTTTGACTAAATGATGTTTCTTCGTTAAATTTTATTGAAACGTTAATAAATCTTTACGGTGCGTTTAATATATTTAACTTTTTTAGGGATTAAAGGCTTAATAAATTTGTACAATAAAGCATTAGAGGGCAATTTTTTTGTAAATCGAAATGCGTAAAGATATCTTATTCTATTTATTATTTCACCATCCATTAATAAATTTTGTTAACACAAGAAATATATTTAACAAAATCTTATTTGTAATTTAGACTACAAGTATGAGTGTGCACTGAAAAATATAACTACGAAACCTTCTAAAAATTCAATAATCACATGAAATTAATTC
>JAYPYN010000226.1:0-2559 GCA_038154605.1 Balneolaceae bacterium | reverse complement strand
GTTTTTACTATTCCAAGTGGTAATTATGGAAACCTCTCTGCAGGTTTAATTGCACATAAAATGGGATTACCTATTAACCATTTTTTAGCCTGTTCTAATGCGAATGACACCGTTCCGTTGTATTTATGGAATGCTAAATTTGAACCAAAACCCAGCATAGCTACCATCTCTAATGCTATGGATGTTGGTAATCCTAGTAATTTTGTTCGAATGTTAGATATGTTTGATGGTTCTCATACTAAAATGATTGATAAAATCTCTGGGTATGCATATACCGATGAAAGCACGCAAGATATCATCCAAAAAATTTATGCACTTTCTGGTTACATATTAGATCCCCATGGGGCAGTTGGGTACTTAGGTCTTGCGGATTACTTTCAACATAACTCGGGTACAGGTATTGTTTTAGAAACAGCGCATCCTATTAAATTTAGAGATACCGTTGAGAAACAAATATTAAGAGAAGTGCCAATGCCTACACATGTTGAACTTACTAAGCGTGAAAAAAAGAGTGTTCCTTTTTCTACAAATTTCGATGAATTTAAATCCCTTTTAGAACAAAAAAAGAAGCGTTAATGATGGCTGTCAGTGATCAACGTATAATCAAAGATAAAACAGCTGTTCATTATCCTAGAAATAATGAAATTGCATGCTTTTTATAAATATACATTCTTATATTTAATGTACTCATCACTCTAACTCAAACCGTGTCTAAAGCTACTTCTACCGTATTATTTCTATTGTTTGGATTATTATTTTCAAGATTAATTCCCAACAATACTCTCCCACCCTCTCAAGTTACTTTAGCGCATCCAGCACAAGATTCGCTGTATACATATTTAGAAGAATTTGAGTCGACACTGATACATGGAGCAAAAGATTATGGATTACCAGGAGGAGCTTTTGTAATTACCTTTAAAGATGAAGTTTTAGTTGCCAAAGGATTTGGAACTCGAGATAATAATACATCTTCTTTACCAATAGACGAACATACCATTTTCCGATTAGGTAGTGTATCTAAAGGATTTGCCTCCGTATTAACTGGAATGATGGTAGACCAAGGTTTATTATCCTTTGAAACTCCTGTGCGTTCTATACTTCCCTATTTTAATTTGATTGATGCTAAACAAGCCGAGCGAATACAAATTAAACATTTATTATCCCATACTACTGGGCTACCACGCCATACCTACACAAATTTAGTAGAAGACGGTTTACGCTTAGACCGTATTATAAAAAAATTTGAAGATGTACCCTTAATTAGTTCAGAAGGTGAAAAACAAGCTTATACCAACGCCGTTTATGCGGTTATAGAAAATATTCTTCAAAACATTACCAATGTTGATTTTAACACATTATAATAATAAAAAAAATAAAGAATAGATATGTTTGAAGAAGAAAACAAAGCATTCCCACATCATTATAGTCGAAGGTCGAAAAAAAGAATTCCAGTTCGTATCAAAAATAATTATTTCAATGCTGTTTCTGCTGGGGGGATCAATGCTTCCATTTCGGATGTTGGTAAATGGCTACTATTACTTACGGGCAATCGACCAGATCTTATTAAAGAGGAAACTCTTGATCAAATTTTTGAGCCTGCATCTACCATTCCAAATAAACGATATAGCCGGTATTGGAAAGGGGTTAATAACTCATTTTATGGGATGGGATGGCGTTCTTTAAATTATGGTGAACAAACCATTATATATCATGGTGGATATGTAAATGGTTACCGAAGTGAAATTGCTTTTGATCGTGACAAACAAATTGGAATTAGTATCTTATTTCACACCAATACAAATTATGCCTTACGAGTAATTCCTGAATTTTTTAACAGAATAAATCAGATTTATGAATTATTTGAATCTTCAGAAATAGACACTCTCATACCTTAATTAAGCAAAAACATGCCTTATCTAATTTTTTTGCGATTATTTCGATCTTCTTTTGGTCGCTAAGTTCTTCTGCTCCTTCTTTGATTAAATATCCCAAATCCGTGTTATTATCCTTTTTTTGAAGTTCATCCCATAATTCACTTGTAAGTATGATCTCTAAATGTTGTATTCGTTGTTGCATAGTTTTAAAATCATTCGAATTTTTAGTGAGTTTTTTTTCCCATGATTTCATATTCGAATGTATAGATTCAGAACTTTCATTTACTAGAGTATCGATTTTTTTAAGGCGTTTATGAGCTAGAAAAAACAAACCACCTAAAATAAATGACATTGCCCATGCTAAAATTATAATTAGTTCATTAAAAGCCATGTGCATGTTTACAAATTATTATTTGTTGTTATTTACGATTTAACGAAGGTAACAAACATAATTTTTAAAAATGATTTTAAATGAATAAAAGACACATTGGCACCTCAGATTTACATGTCTCAGAAATTGGCTTTGGGTGTATGTCTTTGGATATACATTCACCAAATAGCTCAAAACTATTGCAGAAAGCATTCGATAGCGGGATTAATTTTTTTGATACTGCCGATTTATACCATCATGGTGAAAACGAAAAATTGATTGGCCGTTCTTTAAAAGAGGTACGAAATAATGTGA
>JAYPYN010000225.1:0-2598 GCA_038154605.1 Balneolaceae bacterium | reverse complement strand
CAATAAGACCATTTTCTATAAGTAATGATATTGAAGCGAAGCCTGTTACTTTTAGTTTAGACCAAAATTATCCGAATCCTTTTAATCCAGTTACCAAAATCAAATATTCCATAGAAAAAGCGGGTGAAGTATCCATTACAGTGTATAACTTAATGGGGCAGAAGGTGGCTACATTAGTGAACGAATTTAAATCTGAAGGAAAATATGAAATTACCTGGAATGCCTTAGGAGCTTCGTCTGGAATGTATTACTACCGATTGGAAGCCAACGGTAAAGCAGTTACACGAAAAATGACGTTAATCAAATAAATTTATATTATATATTCTAATATTTCGATTGAAATAATTGTTTTAGTAAAGGCTTCAAATTAATTTTTGAAGCTTTTTTTATCATAATTAATCCATTAAGTCTTCGTAAACACCTTAAATTATCTTCATAGATAAAGGTGGTAAGTACATTATTTCTTATAACAAAAATATTCCGAGTATTTAGTATAAGATTTTGCGATATATAAGTATACTTGCAATGATATTAGCGGAAATATTATACATTCGAAAGAACTTCATGTTTTGGAAACATTCAATTTCTTAGAGTATATGAATATTGAAATTACAAAAATGATTAGTTATAGCTAATTTATGCGAATATATTTTTCATCATTAAATATGAGATACGATATCGTGTTATCATCTTCAACAAATATATTGATTTGTTGTTTTCCGTAAGGGCAATCTGATCCTGACCATAATCGCTTTTCTATTATTTCAAGCGACCAACTTATATTGGCGGCATTCATCCATGTTAAAGAATTTTCATTTAATGAAATATCAACTTCATGATATCCATTTTGAACGGGTTCTCTTTTATAGGAACCTACTAATACCGAGGGATCAGTAATGTCATAATTTTTCATTTCAACCGCAGTAAGACCTTCTGCGAGTGTAGGATTTGAAGCGTCGAGTAAGCGTTTAGTTATTGATTCTGCGTAGTAATCTGGTTCCCAAGCACCTATAAAATCTGCTGGCCAAGTAGAACGTGTAAACCATTGATGTCCGGTTTCTTCAAGTCCAAACTCGTACCATACTCGGTAAAGATGATGCATAAATTCGTGTTGAAACCACATTGGATGATAAGCTCTAAGTTCTATTTCATGATATTTACCCGTTCACATATGTTCTGGTTTTCGAATAAACCATGCATCATCAGATAAAAAGAGAGGTAACCCATTACCATATAAACCCATACCACCAGTAATAAAATGTCTGCTATAACCAGATCCATCACCAGGAACACCAGAAGGGGCAATCACCCACCAAAAATCAGTTTTTTTGGCTAATTCTTCAGGTACTTGATAGATCATGGCATTTGCATTAGGGTAGCTTACTATAGTCGATCCATTATCTGTATAACTTACAGTGGTACATTCATCTAATTCATATATTTCTAGATCTAATTGTAAGCCTTCCGTTATGGCTTTTACCCATTGACGAAATAGGGCGGTAGAAATCTTTAAAATATGCCCATCATTTTCTAAAATTTCTGGAGCAATAGTTAAATTAACTGTTTCTGGTACTAAATTTGGTAAAGTATGTCGGGTAACTTCAGCGCATGGAGCTATAACAGCGGTCATAGTTAAGGTGCCTGTTTTTTCTGGATTTCCTAAAGTAATAATTTGATCAATCATCCGTAATCCATAATATGCAGATGGGGAACCAATATTTATTGGGCAACCTTTACAATGCGAATTAGATGTTATGCCCCACCATTTAGAATCTGATAATGGTAGTTCTTTAAACACACCATCTAATCTTTCTCTTGCTTGCATTAAATTTCCATTATTAATGTCTTCTTCCCCTAAAATTAATGCTTCTAAAGCTAGTTTTTGGAGATTTGAGAATGTGGTTTTGTTGGAGTATTCCGTATAAAATGATTTTAATTGTTCATGGTCAATTTCAATTTTTATGGGGTCATCAGGTATTTCAACAGTTTCTTTTTCTTCTGATAAATTTTTACATGAAATTAAAATCAAAGAAACAATTATTAATAAGTAGCAGAGGCGATTTGTTTGTGTAAAAAACATATTTTTTTGATTAAACAATTCAAAATCGAATAAACTTGTAAAAATCAAGGATAGTAAAGATTGTATTTAAAAAGATCTAATAGCTAGGAGATATAGATTAATCCAAGGGAGTTAAAAATACCTTCCGATTTAAAAGAAGATAATAGCCATCAAAAATTGAAAGTTACATTGAAAGAGGGTTGAATTCCTAAATCGAATACATGAGTGTACAGATTGAATTTCCGATTATTTCCGCGTACTGTTTCGAAGTTTACACTGCTATATTGCGAATACCAGACATTTGAACGGTTCAATACATTGTAAATGGATAACGATGCATCTAGCACTCCAGACTTAAATGTATTTTTATAGTGCAGCGATAGATCCATTCTTGAATAGCTTGGAAGCCTTTCTTCAATTAATCTTTTATCTATATAATTAACTCTAGCTGGAGTTCCAGTTCCAAAAGTCCATGAACTGAAGAATGAAAAAGCTTTATTTATACGATATGTTGATGTAAGAGAAATTTGATGTCTACG
>JAYPYN010000224.1:1317-2613 GCA_038154605.1 Balneolaceae bacterium | reverse complement strand
CTTTTGGTAGTGTTGATCGGAATCATAGGTATCCCTCTTTTTTTAATTGAAGAACCTGATTGGGAAGACACTCATTGGCCCGCATTCGCACAAGTATATTTTAATAGTAGAGATGTTATAGATCCTTGGATTGGAGGCTTAACAAGAAAATTTGTGGAAGAAACCTATTTTGGAAGTCCATGGTCGAGAGATTCTCAAGAATACATAACAGTATTTATTCGCCCTCCACAAGGCACTCCTCTAGAGGAAATTGATAAGATTGTTCAAAATTATGAAAAAATTGTACAGCCTTACGCCCATGCGTTTACGTATTACCAAGCAGAGATGTCGGAATATTATGGTGCCTACATGCAATTCGCAGTAGATCCAGATTTCTTGTTTGAATCTGCTCCTTATTATTTCTTTGGGGAAGCGATGTATTTAGCGGCGAGGACAGGAAATGTTGCTACTTCCGTTTCAGGTTTTGGAGATGGAATATATACAGGATTTGGAGGTAGTACAATGTCTTATACCATCGATTTAAAGGGCTATGCGTATGATGAATTGGAAGAGTTAGCCAACGATATAAAAAATCGCCTAGAAAAAAATAGAAGGGTACGAGAGGTAGATATCAATGCGTCTTCTTATTTCTCAAGGGATGATTTTCAGCAATATAAATTGGTATTTGATAAAGAATTAATCACTGCCAAAGGGATGAACGAAAGTCAAATTCTACAGTCTCTAGCAATGGATTTAAATCCAACCAATACCTTTGGTAAGGTTGAGTTTGAAGGGCGTGAAATGTATTTAATTGGCCGAAGTGAAGGGGAGCGAAGCTATGAAGAAAATTTCATGAATACGATCAGAAGTACGCAAACCGCAAGTTTTAACATTGGGGAAATTGCAGAGATAAAAAAAGAAAAAGCACTCAATCAAATCAGAAGAACAAATCAGGCCTACCAACGAACCATTAGCCTCAATTATTTGGGGAATTATCGTATGGGTAGAGAATTCATCGAAAGCGTGATCGAAGAAACACCCGTTCCCGTAGGTACAAGCATTGAGTTTGGGAATTTCTCGTTTAGTTTTAATGATGAAGAACAAGCCAAAAATCTATGGTTAATTGCACTGCTAAGTATCTTAAGTGTATGGATGATTGTTTCGGCGCTGTTGGAAAGTTGGTCGGGACCACTGTTTGTTATTTCTGCCATCCCTTTTTGTGGTATTGGAATTATGCTTGGAACCCTTGCAAACGATCTAGCTTTCGATCGCGGAGCCATTGCAGGAGCATTATTAAGTATTGGAGTAGTTGTAAAT
>JAYPYN010000224.1:0-1307 GCA_038154605.1 Balneolaceae bacterium | reverse complement strand
ACTTATTCATCAAAAACAGTTAGAGCACAAAGCGGGGGTTAGGGGGCTGAGATGCTGGATTCGAATTTTTCAACAACGGCTTCGCACCATATTAATTACCACCACTACCACCATTGTGGGCCTCCTACCCATGATGATCTTTGGCACTGATACCTTTTGGGAAGCCTTGGCAGTAATTGTGATTTGGGGACTATTGTTTAGTACAGGATTCCTATTATTGATGAGTGGGATATGGGAGAGCAGAAAACGGATTAGTTTTTTAAAAAGCTAGCGTTTAGGAACATTTTTACAACATGATGATTAAAAAATTAATTTTAATTTATAACTTAACTGCATGAAACATATAAAACCATTTCAAATCATAATGTACAAAGCCATATTCACACTTATCATATATCTATGTTCAACTGGAAAGGTATTTTCACAAAATGAACATACGATAGAAGTATTTGGTGTTCCAGAAGATTTCTATATAGTTAATGATAGTACACTTCTAGTATATGATCCTCAAAGAAATAATGAAGAAGTGTGCCTCTTTTCCATAACTACTGGCGAATATCCATCCTGTGTAAGAAAAGGTAGAGGTCCAGGCGAAATTTCTGGAAATCTTACGCGCTTTTACATAAATCAAAATAAAGGAGAAATTTATATTTGGGATGGTGGCAGCAGAAGACTTTCATTATTTGATAATGATCTCCAATATAAACAAACAATATCATTGCCTAAGACCAATCAAGAACAGAATCTTAGTCCAAGCTATCGTATTCCTTTAGGAAATGGTGATGAATTTTTAGTAAATAGCTTCCAACGAGGAGTATTTGGAAATTTTTATACAGCATCTGAGATGGAATTAACTTCTTTACCCATTACTTCCAATTTAATTGAACCCGCCAAGACCAATCCTTTTTTGCTACAAGGTAAATATACGGTTGATTGGAACAGTAATTCCATGATTTTTACTTGCAATTATTCTTCATTAATTTTAAAGATAAGTAATGCTGAGGTAGATTATATCACTCTCGGAGAACCTAATCTTCCTTTTCCAGAAAACAAGGATAACTATGAATTAGTTATACCTAATGTAAGTGCATATACTTTTTCAAGCATGGATGCATCTATTGATGACAATTTCATTTACATATTACATTCTGGAAAAAAAACTAAAAAAAGAGAAGTGTTCTGGTATTACATAAGAGGTAGATTCGACGAGTTAACTGAGGAATTACAAAATTCGCAAACTATCTTAGTTTACGATTTAGAAACAGGGGCTTTTATTGAGAAAATCATTCTAGAGGATGAAGTGTACC
>JAYPYN010000223.1:0-2621 GCA_038154605.1 Balneolaceae bacterium | reverse complement strand
TTCTTTTGGCTGTTCTATTGCCTTTTGCTTTAAAAGCTGTGCAGTATTTAATGCTATGGTTGCGCCACTTGAATCACCAATTACAGTTAACTCTGATATCTTTTCTTTTTTCTTAATAGCACGATAGCATTCGATAATATGTGTATGTATGTCTTTATATAGTGAAGACGGAATCAATGGGTAATCAACTGCATAAATTTTAGCGTTCAATTCCTCGCATAGTTGTTTTATGAAACGCCAATGATAAGGTTGAAAATTTTTTGCAAATCCTCCACCATGAATAAAAAAAATGGCACGTTTTGGTTTATTTAACTTTGGTGACACCAGCCATAGCTTCTTGTTGTTTACATCAATAAATTCAATAATGCATTTTTTGGTTAAACTTTTAGGTGGTTCAACATGTATAGGATTTGAAAAAAACCATTTTTCATTGTATTTGCTTTTTCTTTCTGTTATGGATAAATAAAAGTTTATAAGTTTACTTTCTAAACTAGGTGTATTCATCTATTGGTTTTATTATTCTTATGTTTTCTTAACGAATATTAAAATAATATGGTTCTGGTAACTCAAAAAATAATAATCTTTAATTAGTGCTTGAGTTGAATAGTAAATACTTTATGTTTTCTGATTTTACATCACTAAAGTTAAAAAATGGGGTAGGGGAATAAATACTCTTAGAAAAGAGAAGACGTATTTTAATAGTTTAGCATAACAAAAAAGCCCTGCTCAATTATTTGGGCAAGGCTTTCGAACATAATCTGGAAAAGTAAGATTTAACCTTCGTTTTTCTTTGATTGAATCTCAAGACGAATGTCTTGTGCTAATTTCTTTAGATCTTGTAACCCTTTTCTAGCACGAGTACCCGCAGCTTTATTTCCTTTGTCGTAGAACTTTTCCATCTCAGCTGAAATATTATCAACTAATCCTTTTAGTTCGTCTACTCTACTCATTATATAACTCCGTTATGTTATTGTTAATTTAATCTCAAATTTGAAATATAACCTAAACTAGAGATTCGGCGAAACTGAGTCAAATTAAAAAGTGCATTTTTGGTACTTTAAATTAAGTTTTTTTTGTTGACTGATAAAACGTGTTTACTTTGCACAAAAAAATAAAAACTAATATACTTTTTATTAATCACCTAAGGATTTAGAAGAAAAATTATAAGGAAGAAAATCGTTAATAAAATGTTCTGAATATGTGTCATTTGCATGAAACAATTTTGCTTTGCTTAGGGGTAAATGTTCCTTTAACACTTGTCTGCATGCTCCACATGGACTACTAAACTCACCTTTTAAAGTGTGTACCGAAATGGCGGAAAAATCAATATTTCCTGAAGCTAATGCCTTACTTAAGGCTACTCGTTCTGCGCATAACCCCATAGACCAGTCACTTACTTCAATATTTACTCCGGTGAAAGAAAACTCATTAGTATCTAATACAGCAGATACTGGAAAGTTTGAATTTTTAGTAATGGCAGTAGCTA
The DNA here is from genome assembly GCA_038154605.1 of Balneolaceae bacterium. Classification (GTDB taxonomy): domain Bacteria; phylum Bacteroidota; class Rhodothermia; order Balneolales; family Balneolaceae; genus HXMU1420-13. The sequence continues at coordinate 1,135 of JAYPYN010000223.1, read as the reverse complement.
AAAGAGGTTTTAGAACGTCTATTTTGGATGTTATATAAGGTTCTTTGTATTCTTTAAGGATGATATTGTTAGTAAGAGCACCACTAATTAGTGTACAATCAAATTCTTTTTTCCAAAATTCGATCTGTGGATGTGTAGGGTGCTCAATATAAATGATCTTAGGTGTTTCACCATATGATAAGCATATACAACAAGCAGCTTGTAGGCATGAAATAGTAAGTGGATACGATATATTTTCTATTCGAACTCCTAAATAATATCCACCCTTATCGCCTTCCACAATACAAGTTTGGGGTATTTTAGAATAAGGCACATATGCTAATAAAGAGAGGGTATTCCAATTCATGGGTGTAAATTTGATGAAATTGCTGCATCCGCAACAGCAGCCCTTATTTTACTAATTCGCTTTCCGAAGCCTCTATTAGGATAAGTACGATTTGTTAATAGTATAATAATCATATTTTTTTTACGATCTATCCAAATGCTTGTGCCTGTAAAGCCAAGATGCCCAAAAGTATCATCGCTTGCTAATTTTCCTGCAGTGGTAAAACCTTGTGTACTTTTTCTGTCAAAACCCAATCCTCTTTGGCTAAGGGTAGATTGAGATGTGGTAAATTGTTGAATAACTTTATGGGAAATATAATTAGTATTTAAATAAGTGCCGTAATTAAGGAGCATAGTTCCAAATTTAGCAAGATCATCAGCGGTTGCGAACAGGCCTGCATGTCCAGCAATTCCATCCATATACCAAGCCCTTTCGTCGTTTACCTCAGCCTTAATAAGTTTTTTCCTATAAACTTGATCATATTCAGTGGGTGGAATTCTGTCTACATACCATTTGCTAACACGTTTGGGATTAAAATAAGCTCCATACATCCCCATTGGATAATAAAAATGCTTTCTCATGTAAGAATCTATAGATCTCCCAGAAATCTTTTGTACTATTTCAGCAAGTAGTATCATTCCAAGATCACTATATACATATGTATCACCAACGGGATTAATTAAAGGTTCTTTTTTAATAGCTTCAATAATTTCATTTCTTGATGTTAATTCATCAATATATATTCTAAATGCGGGTAACCCACTTTCATGCAGTAGTAAATGGCGGATAGTAATATCTGCTTTATCAGGG
>JAYPYN010000222.1:0-2625 GCA_038154605.1 Balneolaceae bacterium | reverse complement strand
AAGTAGCGGAAGAAGCTCCGGCTGAAGAGCCTGTTGCTGAAGAAGTAGCGGAAGAAGCTCCGGCTGAAGCGAAAACATCTACTGATATGAGTGCAAAAGAAGCGGCTGAATATATTGCTGCTACTGATTTAGCTAATTTAGATGGGTTTGTTACTGAAGACGAAGAGCGCAAAACGGTGCTAGCAGCATTAGAAGCTAAAAAGGCAGAATAATAAACTTATGCTTCTATGGCTAATCTTGCCGATAATACACCATTTACTGACATCGGCTTAATTGCTCGGTCTCAGGGGCTGAAAGGAGAGTTAAAAGTAGAATTCGATGTTAACTCTTTGGATGCAGTTCAACAATTAGAGATGGTGTACGTGCAGAATAGTCGTGGAGATTACTTTCCTTGTAGGATAAAACGGATACGAACCGAAGGCAAGGAAAACCGAATTTCGTTCTTTGTACATTTTGAACATATCGCTGATCGCAACGCAGCCGAAACACTTCGCGGAAAACGTATTTTTATCGAATCTGATAACAAAAGCTTTTTTGTGGAAGAGGATGCAGATGAGTTCAATTATTTGGATTTTCAAGTTGTAGACGAAAAAAGTCAACATAAAGGATTGGTTATCGATGAACTTGATAATGGAGCTCAACTAGTTATTGTTGTGGCTACAACTTCAGGTACGCTGATGATTCCTATGGTTGATCAATTTGTGGATGCTATTGAAGAAGCTACATCTACCATACGATGTAAAAATCTAAATTTGCTGGAGTATTGATATGAGAATAGACATCATTTCTGCTGTTCCTGCATTATTGGATGGACCCCTAAACCACAGCATTGTAAAACGTGCTCGTAACAAAAAGTTGGTTCATATTTACCTGCACGATCTAAGAGATTACACTGAAAATAAGCACAAAAAAGTGGATGATTATCCCTACGGCGGAGATGCTGGAATGGTATTAACTCCACAGCCTATTTTTAGTTGTATAAGTTATCTGACCTCACAAAGGAGGTACGATGAATTGATTTTTACAGCTGCAGATGGCAAGATATTTGATCAAGGAGATGCGAATGAACTTTCATTAAAGAAGAACATTCTCATTTTATGTGGCCACTACAAAGGTATTGATCAGCGAGTACGGGATGCATTAATCACTAAAGAGTATTCTATAGGAAATGTAGTATTATCGGGTGGCGAATTACCAGCCATGGTTATAACCGATGCCATAGTACGACTAATTCCTGGAGCTATAGGTGATGCAGAAAGCGCACTTAAAGACTCTTATCAAGATGGATTACTAGAGGCGCCAGTATATACACGCCCTGCAAATTTTAATGGTCTAGAGGTGCCCCAAGTACTCCGATCAGGAAACCCTGCTTTGATAAATGAATGGCAACATCAACACTCCCTAAAAAAAACAAAAGAACGAAGACCGGACTTATACAACCAGTTTAAGAAAGAAGATTAACATACGTTCCTCATAGTTTTGAGGATAAATTTATAGAAACATGGATAAACTAAAATTAGTTGAACAATCGCTTGTGGCAGAAAATCTGCCTGAATTTATTGCTGGTGATACAGTAAATATTCACTATCGAGTAAAAGAAGGTGAAAAAGAAAGAATTCAGCAATATCAAGGTGTTGTAATTGGCATGAGAGGAAGTGGACCAAACCGTACGTTTACCGTTCGTAAAATGAGTGGTAATATTGGTGTTGAGCGTATTTTCCCTTTCAACTCTCCATTTATAGCCCAAATCGATGTAAAACGCCAAGGTAAGGTGCGTCGCGCTAAATTGTTCTACCTTCGCGAACTTCGAGGTAAAGCCGCTCGAATTAAAGAGCGTAATACTCGCGGCAAAAAGAAATAGTCGTACACACTCCTATTTTTTATGTTTAGCTCAAAGCTTGTAAAACAGGCTTTGGGCTTTATGCATTTATCAAACTTACTCAATCGAACGCATTTTATTATGAATATCATTTTATTTGGCCCACCAGGTGCTGGCAAAGGAACCCAAGCTGAACTTATTATTAATAAGTATCAATTACCCCACCTTTCTACTGGGAATATTTTTCGAGCAGCCATTAAAAATCAAACCGCGTTAGGAAAGCAAGTTACAGCTATTCTTGATGCAGGTAATCTGGTACCAGATCAATTAACGATCGATCTTGTGGCTGAGGAACTCACCGATAGTAAATACGCCAAGGGGGCTATTTTTGATGGTTTTCCTAGAACCGTAACCCAAGCAGTAGCACTTGATGAAATTTTGAAAGCTACTGGAAAAAAAGTTGATGCTTTTATTTCGCTTGTGGTTGACGAGCAAGAACTTATATCAAGAATTCTATCTAGAGGACAAGGAAGGACTGATGACACCGAAGAAGGGATAAAAAATAGGTTAAATGTATATAATGATGAAACCGCTCCTGTTCAAGCCTACTACGAATCTCACGACCAAGCCCATGAAATTAGTGGTATTGGCACAGTGGATGAAATCCATCAAAGAATTGTGGAACTCTTAGAAAAGTAAGAAAAAATCTAGATTGGGCTTATTTTTAAAAAAGGGTTTGGAAGAGGAGCGAAATCTTTTCTAAAGGTTTGTGTATGCGCAGTTACCCGAAGGGTATTGCATATAGG
>JAYPYN010000221.1:0-2676 GCA_038154605.1 Balneolaceae bacterium | reverse complement strand
TTATTCTTGATGGCGGGCAAGGAATTTTAAATGCTTCTAAAATCCTATGATTCTTAAATAAATCCACCTGCTTGCCTTTGGCGAAGAGCTAATTGGGAGCTTTCGTACCAGAAACTAGTTGGACCACATACATACATACCTACAAATGGGGGATTGAGTGGTTCAAAACGTTCTTTAGTTCGTGATAATGTATTGTAGATGTGAAGAAATTGTTCAGCCAAAACGAATGATTAAACTGTATTTAATTTGTTGATATTGTTGAGCTCATTTTTTTGAGGAGGAACAAAAGCACCAACTTTGGTTAGTTTGTCCCTAAAGTCTACATCAATTATGCAAATAGAGTAGTGATTTAAATGTTTGTAATCTTATTAAATCATAATTAAAAATAAGAGTTATTATTTATAATTCCATTTATTAATAGATTAATTGAGAATATAAATACATACCCAAAGCTTGTAGATTTAATTTAATTACCTAACTTATTGGGCGTCAAATAACATCATAATTTAGAATTGAATGATCAAGCACATTGTACTTTGGAAGCTAAAAAATGAAGCAAATGGCAAATCTAAATCAGAAAATGCAGCACTGATGAAGGCTAAACTAGAATCAATGTCCGTACATATACCAGAACTCCATTCTGTAGAAGTTGGCTTGCATATGTATGATGAGAATAGTGACATGGTCTGTGATGTTGTACTAATTGCGGAGTGTGAAAATGAGGAAGATCTACATGCCTATTCAGTACATCCTGAACATAAAAAAGTGGTGGAATTTATAGTAGAAGTAGTGGAAGAGCGACGAGTTATAGATGTTAAATCCAATTAATTATAGATGATCCAAGTTACATAGAACTTCCAATCGACGGGATTTTAGATCTCCATTTCTTTAAGCCAAATGAGGTAAAGGATTTGGTTCCAGATTATATCCAGGCGTGTTTAGAAAAGCATATTTATTCTATTCGAATAATACATGGAAAAGGAAAAGGGGTAATGCGTAGAACGGTTCATTCAATCCTAGAGAAAAATCCAAAAGTCCAATCATTTAGAATTGCGAACGATCGAAGCAGTTGGGGAGCTACATTAGTAGAATTAGTTAAGAAATAAAATACAAAGTCTAGATGCTTGAAATAACAATTACGCATGTAGACTTAATTCTGAGTATCGAAAATTACTCTAATTTATAAACTCGAACATAATCAATTTCAAATGTGGCCGGGAAATTAGCATCATTTAAACCTTGTGCTCCTCCCCAACTGCCACCCACAGCTAAATTGAGAAGAAAAAAATGTGGTTTATCGAAGGGCCATTCATCGTTGTTGGCATTATTAAACTTATTGAATGTAAAAATAACGTTACTAGGATCTCCATGATAAAATCTAATTTTTGAATCATCCCATAAAATCCCAAAAATATTAAATTCTTCTTCAATAGTTGATAACAAAACAGTGCCAGATCCTTTTGCCGTTCCATCTATATGATTAAAAGCACCAGTATGGACGGTAGCATAAAATCTATTTGGCGCATAACTTACATATTCCATAATATCTATCTCCCCACATTGAGGCCAAGATTGACCATAACGAATCCCGTCACCTAACATCCAAATGGCTGGCCATAAGCCATTTCCTTTTAAATCGGGAACTTTTGCACGTATTTCTATTCTATGTCCAGGTCCAAATGTTCGAGCACTCGTCAATCTTGCAGAAGTATAATTTCCACGTTGTTGTCCTTCCTGGATTTTCCTAGCTATAATTTTAAGAATGCCATCTTCCACAACTATGTTACTACTACTTGCCGTATAATTTTGTAATTCGTTGTTTCCCCACCCATTTGCACCGAGTTCGGGTATCCATTCATCGAAATTTAAACTATTTTGATTGAATTCATCACTCCATATTAATGTGCTATTAAGATCTTCATTTGGGGTTTCTTCTTCTGTTTTTATAGAATTTTCTTTACAGGATGTAAACAGAAACAAGGCAAAAAATGAGGTGTAAAAAAATAATTTCATATGAGTAGAGAGTGATTTGAGTGACTTAAAAATTACATTTTAAAGAAAGAATTGTCAAGAAATTACTTGACATCTACAATCCTTCACCCGAGTTGTCGGGTGAAGAAATCATTAGAAGAATCTGCACAATGTGAATCTAGCATGTATTCCAGAATGGGCGTAATGATTCTTTGATCGCGAGCAAGGCACAAAATATAGCCACGCACCACAGATGCTGAATCCCGTTCAGCATGGCTACTAAAAAAATAAACCCTAATCCACCCCGTCGTCATTCTGGAAATTGGAGGGCATCCCCATGGGATATCCAGAATCTGTAGGGAGTGATTTGTTGATCAAGGGCAAGGCATATAGCAAAACAGATGGTTAGATTTCTCACTTCGTTTCGAAATGGCAAGGAAATGGAGCAATAAACAAAAAGGAAATAATTAGTAATAAAATATCATGAAATGGTACTCAGCTAAAACAGTTTTTAGAACTACATGCTTTAATATCCCCAAATCTCAGGATATATTTTTTAACCTAATTACGGAGCTCGGCTCCGTAACAGATCAGGCATAAGCTTAAATTAGATGATATATGGGACTTTATTAGACGATATGAATCAGAGGAAAACGATTTATTTCGGGATTTCTCTTTTCTCGATGTTTCAGGCTTACTCCTTCA
>JAYPYN010000220.1:1871-2709 GCA_038154605.1 Balneolaceae bacterium | reverse complement strand
AAGGTTAAATTATATGTACAAAATACTGCTAATTAGTTTATTAATAGTAGGATGTGATCAAAATTTCCAACTTGTAACCATTGAAAACCCTGCAGATGAACATGGTAAATATCCTCGTTTATTCACAGATAATTTAGGATATGTACATATGAGCTGGTTTCAAGAATCTAACGATACCACACAACTCTATATAAGTAAATATGAGGACAATGCTTGGATCGAGCCTAAGCTTATAGCTCAATCGAATACATGGTTTGTAAATTGGGCTGATTTTCCTTCAATCATCGCAAATAACGGAATGCCTTTAGCTAGCCATTGGCTTGAAAAAAGTTCAGATGGTACGTATTCTTATGATGTGAAAATAAAAAATTTTATTTCGGAAATTAACGAACCTATTGTACCTCATAATGATAAAACGTTTACCGAACATGGGTTTGTTAGTATGTTGCCACTTTCAGATACAAGCTTCTATGCGGTTTGGCTCGATGGTAGAAACATGTCTAATCATGAACACAGTAAATCTATCAAAATTAATTCTAATAATGATTTAACTAGCGCAATGTCTCTTAGGGGTGCCTTAATTGGATTAGATAACAAGATCATAGATCAAGAAATAGATTCTACAACTTGTGAGTGTTGTAATACTTCGTTAGCAAAGACATCTAATGGGTTGATTGTGGCTTATCGTAACAGAACTAAAGATGAAATACGAGATATTTATGTAAGCTCATTATCCTTAAATAATAATGAATGGTCTAAACCAAGATTAATTCATAAAGACGAATGGAAAATTGGTGGGTGCCCAGTAAATGGACCGGCAATAGATGCAGAACAAAAA
>JAYPYN010000220.1:518-1861 GCA_038154605.1 Balneolaceae bacterium | reverse complement strand
GTTTACAGGGGCTAATAACGAACCTAGAGTAAAAATTGCATTTTCTGAAGATAATGGTGAATCTTTTGGAAAGCCTTTTATTATTGACCAAAATACCCCTCTTGGTAGAGTTGACTTAATTATGACTACTGAAAACACAGCATGGGTTTCTTGGTTAACTAGAGATAATGATGCTGCAGCATTAATGATTATTGAATTATCAACTTCTGGTAAAATTCTAAAGAACTTTAAATTTAATGGAATCAACCCATCTAGAACTACAGGATTTCCTCAATTAACAAAACATCAAAATGGGGTAATGATAGCTTGGACTGACATCGATGGAGCTACTCCAAAAATAAATACTTTTATCATTAACTAATCATTCAATATTGCCAAAAAAGCATTATTGAATGATTAGAATTTGAACATACTTTTAAAATTTCGGAAGCATACTTTTAATTAATCCCCAAAATCCTTTTGCTGGCTTTCGTGAATTTTTTTTGCGTATTGATGCTTTATCGATTTTTTTAATTTCTATAGGTGTTTTCTTTAATGCACGCTGATTTTTTTGATTTTTACTTGCTTTATTTTGTTTGTTTGTATTTTTCTTAACTACTATTTCCTTAGGTTTCGATTCTTTTTGTGATGAGGGTGCCTGCTTTTTATTCTTATTTATATTTACTTTTATCTTAGGTTTATTCAGTAATTCTATTTTAAGGAGGCCTCCATCAGTTATATTTACTTTAATATTTTTCGCATTAGAAAAATTAGGTTTTATAGTTTTAGCTTCTCTATGTTTATGATTACTGTTTTTTGATGACTCTTTTTTCGTTGTGCTATTTTCATTGTGCTTTGACTCTGATAGTTGAGAATGATCTTTAGACTTCAGAAGTTTATCGCCATCAATTATTTCTAGTGCATGCCCTACTTTATCGCGAATTGGTTTAAACAGCTTTAAGTCTTTTTTTGCTACTAAAGTAACAGCGGTACCTGTTTTGTCATATCTCCCAGTTCGACCAATTCTATGAATGTAATCTTCAACAGCTTTAGGTACATCATAATTTATAATTAAGGAAACATCAGCGATATCAATTCCTCTAGAAAGCACATCAGTAGCAACAATAATTGGAACATTCCCATTTTTAAAATCATTTAATGCTTTACTCCTTTCGCTTTGGTCTCTATCTCCATGAATACTAGCGACATCAATTCCCTTTTTTGTGAGTAATCTCTCTAGTTGATCCGTTCCTCTTTTTGTTGCTGTAAAAATTATACAAGAACTCCATTCCAACCGATCTAAAAGTAATTGAGTGAGCTTAATTTTTTACCATCCATCAACTTGATATGCTTTTTGAGAAACA
>JAYPYN010000220.1:0-473 GCA_038154605.1 Balneolaceae bacterium | reverse complement strand
TCTTACTAAAATCAACGTCAAGTACCTTCATCTGATCGATTAATCTACCTGGAGTTGCAACAATTATATCAACACCAGATCGAATTGCTTCAGCCTGTTTGGCAAAATCTTCTCCCCCAATAATTGTAGCTGAACTCAAACCAGTATGATATCCTAATGCAAAAATCTGTTCATCAATCTGCTGTGCGAGTTCTCGTGTTGGAGAAAGAATTAGTGCTTTGGTACCTTGAGAAGGTTTTTGCAAAATATTATTGAGGATGGGAATAACAAAAGCACCTGTTTTACCCGTACCAGTTTGAGCAGCACCTAAAACATCATTCCCATTTAACACAATGGGGATACTTAGTTCTTGAATGGGCGTTGGCTTCGAAAATCCTATGTCTTGCAACCCCATCTGTAATGTTTCATGGAGTTTAAAATCTTTAAATGTCAATGTGTATCTATATATTGTAACTTAATTTTATAATATACAC
>JAYPYN010000219.1:0-2726 GCA_038154605.1 Balneolaceae bacterium | reverse complement strand
CTACCATACCTTTCTGCGAATATACGCTTAAACATCATGCATTTATAAGTGGCAAATACGATACGCATTTTGTGAAAGATCATTTTAAATCAGAAGAGCTTTATCAAGTTCAAGACGATGAAATTATAGCATTGATTGCTTCACTTCTCTATCAAGAAAATGAATCAGAACCGATAAAACAAACAGATATCTCGAATGAGGGTAAATCTGATTGGTGGAATCATCGTAGAGCATAAACATGTCGGACAAGAAGCTATACGAAACACTAAACTTGCTAGATACAGAGCAACGAAATCCTTTAACTATAAATATCGATACTGCAGAATCTCTTGAGATAATTAAACTAATTAATAGAGAAGATCAGATAGTAGCCTTAGAAATTCAAAAAAAATTATCCGTAATCGCTCCGGCTATTGATCTTATAAGTAAAGCTTTTTCAGTTGGAGGGAGGTTGCTTTATTTCGGCGCAGGAACCAGTGGCAGATTAGGAGTTCTAGATGCATCAGAATGCCCGCCTACCTTTGGCACAAAACCAGACCAAGTGCAAGGATTTATTGCTGGTGGTAAAGAGGCAATGTTTAAAGCACAAGAGGGCGCCGAAGATTCGGAGGAAGAAGGTAGAAAGCAAATAAAGGCACAAAGTGTAAGTCCTGTTGATATTGTTTGTGGTATAGCAGCTAGTGGACGAACTCCATTTGTTCTTGGTGTAATAAAAGAAGCCCTTAAACAAGGAATTTCTACAATTTTTATAACTACTGTTCCAAAAGCGCAACTCTCTATCAAAGCTGATGTTACTATTGATGTCCCAGTCGGGCCAGAAGTGATAATGGGAAGTACCAGAATGAAAAGTGCCTCTGCTCAAAAAATGATTTTAAATATGCTAACTACCGGCGCTATGATTAGACAAGGTAAAGTTTATGAAAATGTGATGGTAGACTTAATGCTTACCAACAAGAAATTAGTTGAAAGAGCTATCCGAATCTTAGCTACCTTTACGGGTAAATCATATAAAGAATCTGTAAATTTGCTCCACCAATCAGGTGGGCATGTGAAAACAGCTCTTGTGATGGGTTTAAAACAAGTAACCAAGCAAGAAGCCACCTCTTTGCTTAAAAAACACAATGGATTTGTGCGTAATGCATTGAATTAACGTATTATTTAGATGGTTCGATTTTTTTTTAGTAGTTATGTATGGTTTTATTATTGTATCCTATTTGCAATTTTTTTTGTACTTATTCTAACTGGATACGTAGTTACTTTTCCTTTCGACAGGTATAATAAAATTACGAATAGAATTCTTTCAGCAATGGCTTGGTGCATGATGAGGCCAACCCCTATGTGGAAAATGAATATCGAAGGTCTTGAACATTTCGATAGAACTAAGCCAACAATTTTTATATCAAATCATCAAAGCTTTTTAGATATTCCTTTTGCTTTTCAATTACCATGGAAAATGAAATGGGTTGTAAAACATAGTATGACATTTATTCCCGTTATGGGATGGATGGTAAAATTAACGGGGCAGTTAACTATTAATAGAAGTAATAAAACTGCTTTAAAAAAACTATCTAGACTCGTTGCTCCCATTAAGGATTTAGTGCCAGTTATGATCTTTCCAGAAGGAACTCGGTCTTTAAATGGTGAAATAAAAAGTTTTAAAAATGGAGCTTTTTTATTGGCGCTAGAGCATGGATTTATTATTCAACCTATTGTAATAGATGGTGCACATTCTGCGTTAGCTTCAGGATCTAAACTTTTTAATACAAGAGCATTGTTTAGAATGAAGGTATTAAATCCAATAAATCCTAAGAATTTTGATTCGATGGTTGCATTACGAGATTACTCAAGAGAGATTATAGTCAAAGCCCATGAAGAATTGAAAGAGACTTGAAATTTCCTCAATTAGATTCATTTATTAATAACACTCATTATTTCCATCGAATAATGATATCTATTATCATTGTTGAATTATTCTTGATACTTATTGTAAAACTATGGCCATTGCAAGAAGTTAAAATTCCAATACAACTCTATGACGAGAAAGAGCTTTTGGTTATAGAAGAAATGATTATAACAAAACAAGCAAATACCCCAGCAGCCCCTCCGAAACCACAAATTCCTATTCCGGTACCAAATGATGAAGTAATAGAAGACTTTATTGTTTTCCCAGATTTAGAACAACTTATATCTTTTGATTCATTAAGCTTAACTAACACTACTGGGCAAAGAGGAGATGAAGAAATAATATCTGGAAATCCAGATAAAAAGCCTCTAATTTTGCGAATCGTTGAACCTACTTTATCGGCTCAGGCTCAAGATTCAGGAATAAAGACTATGATTTTTGTCAATTTTTTAGTTACAAGCCAGGGAATGGTAAGAGAGGCTTATATTGCTGAAATTCGATTGTTTAATAACGATTCTGATACCTATGAAATAGTTTTTGATTTAGGGTTTGGCATATTACAAGACGTTCTTGAGGCCGCATATAAATGGAAATTTAAACCCGCAATAGAAGGCGACAAAAAAGTAAGTGCTTACATTCAGGAGACTTTTTTAATTGGATTTTAACATTGCTAAAGATTCTTAATTAGTTCTATATTTATTTACTCAAGTTTTTGGAGAGATGCCGGAGCGGTCGAACGGGCTCGCCTGGAAAGCGAGTGTGCCCCTACAGGGGTACCGAGGGTTCGAATCCCTCTCTCTCCGCATCAATATCTGTTTTCGGG
>JAYPYN010000218.1:0-2756 GCA_038154605.1 Balneolaceae bacterium | reverse complement strand
TATCCAGAATCTGTAGGGAGTGATTCGTTGATCTCGAGCACACCACAAAACAAAGCCACGCATCACAGATTCTGAATCACATACCTAGGGAAAAATTTAGGATCTTCTAAACATCTTCAATATCCCAACAACTTCTCAATCTGAGCCTTCAACCCATCTAAATTCAAATAGCCGGCTTCTAATTGTTTATTGAAGGGAATAGGAGTATCAATGGGAGCAGCACGGAGGACGGGGGCATCCAGGTATTGGAAACAATGTTCGTTAATGAGGGCAGATACTTCGCTCATGGGTCCCATGGTGATGGAGGGCTCCTGAAGAAGCAGTATTCGGTTTGTTTTCTTTACAGTTTGGTACACAGCTTCTTTATCTAGTGGGGAAAGACAACGGAGATCTAGGATTTCCAGAGATACCCCTTGTTTTTCGTATTCCTCAGCTAACTCGAACGCCCACTGCACCCCATATCCATAGGTGATGATGGATGCATCAGTGCCTTCTCGTTGAATTTTAGCTTTGCCTAGGGGTTCATACACAGCATGATCAAAAGTAGTAGCTCGTAAACTTCGGTAGAGTTTTTTGTGCTCGAAGAATAAGACAGGATTGGGATCGAAGAGGGAAGAATACATGAGGTTTTGGGCATCTTCAACGGTGCCAGGAACCACAATTTTGAGTCCAGCATGAGGCATAAACCATCCCTCAGGAGACTGAGAATGAAAAGGGCCAGCGCCAACTCCAGCTCCATGTGGCATACGAATAGTGATATTGAGTCCAGGAGACCATCGATATTTCGACTTTGCAATATTTTGGATAATCTGATTCATCCCACAGCTTACAAAATCAGAAAATTGCATTTCTACCACGGGTTTAAATCCTTCTAAGGCTAAACCTATAGCAGCACCTAACACCCCAGATTCAATGATTGGAGTATTTCGGATGCGATCCGCCCCAAATCGATCCATGAAACCTTCCGTAATCTTAAATACGCCACCATAACCTGCTATATCCTGCCCCATGATGACCAATGATTCATCTTCATCAAAAGCTTGCCGAAGGGAAGATTGGATTACATCTACAAATCGTTTTTCTGACTTAATTTCGTCATTCTGAGTTTTTTTTGGAATTTGAGGCGTTTCGTGGGAATAGACGGCATCAAGCTCTGTTTGGAGATCGAAAGTAGGTTCAGGGGCATTTAACGCCTGTTTCAGCTCCATTTCAAATAATGCATCTACCTCTTCACGAATGTTGTCAAAGTGTTTTTGGGATTGTTTATGGTTTGCCTGCAAATAGTTCTCAAAACGTAAAATGGGATCTTTCTTTGACCATTCTTCAAACATGTTTTCTGGCACATAGGCGGTTCCAGAGGCTTCTTCATGCCCACGCATTCGAAATGTTTTTGCTTCAATAAGTATGGGCTTACCCTTTAAGGCATGTTTACGCGCATTTTTGATGGTTTCCATCACTTCAAACACATTATTTCCATCAATGGTATATCCTTGAATACCATACCCTTTAGCGCGATCAGCTAAATGTGAACAGGCGTATTGTTCTGAGGTAGGAGTGGAGAGGCCGTATCCATTATTTTCTATAATGAACACAACGGGAAGTTTCCAAACTGCAGCTAGATTAATAGCTTCATGGAAATCACCTTCTGAGGTTGCTCCATCCCCTACAAATGAAAACGCAACGGCTTTCTCGCCTTTCAATTTTTTTGCGAGTGCTAGTCCGTCGGCAACAGGCATCATCGCAGCAAGGTGGGAAATCATCCCAACAATGTTATGGTCTAATGATCCAAAATGAAAAGATCGTTCACGTCCTTTAGTGATTCCATCAGCCTTTCCAAATAGCTGGCAGAATAATTCATAAAATGGAACATTACGCGTGGTAAATACACCAAGATTACGATGCATTGGGAGTATGTAATCTTGATATTCGCTAGATAATGTAACTCCAACGGCTACAGCTTCTTGCCCTATTCCAGAAAACCATTTTGAGATTTTATTTTGGCGCAATAATTTAAGCATTCTTTCTTCAATGCGACGAGGGAGTACTAAGGATTTGTAGATGGTAAGCGCTTGTGCGCGACTAAGCTTTTTATTTGGTTCGATCACTTATTTGGAGAGCAATTTATTGTTATTACCAATGATGTATGTAATCTTCACATAGATCATCAAATTGTACACTTTTAGCCTTATTCTTTTACTATTCATCCAACACGAAGAATGGATTTATATGATTGATTTCGTGTGTGGTATAGATAGGCAAATTTATATCCATGAACAATACTTTATTCGTTTAGAAAATCGCTTTTTTATACCAGATGAGTAAATAGGTCTCTCGATAAGGATAAAAGTTTGCCTATAAGTATAGATACGGTTTTAGGTAAATTTTACCAACCAAGCACATAGGCGAAAATGAGTGGGGCCACTATAGTAGCATCCGATTCAATGATAAACTTTGGGGTATCAACTCCTAATTTACCCCAAGTAATTTTTTCATTTGGAACTGCACCTGAATAAGAGCCATAGCTTGTTGTTGAGTCTGAGATTTGACAAAAATAATTCCATAAAGGGGCGTTAATCCCAAGATCCTGATCTAGCATAGGAACCACGCATATAGGGAAATCACCTGCAATTCCGCCACCAATTTGAAAAAAACCAATTCCGTATTCTGAATTTTTTTGATACCAATCTGCTAAAAACATCATGTATTCAATACCAGATTTCATGGCATTGGGTGTAGTAGCACCCTGTATGCAATGC
>JAYPYN010000217.1:1888-2842 GCA_038154605.1 Balneolaceae bacterium | reverse complement strand
ATCTGTGCCTGTTATGGCTGTAAAGGAAGCATCGCCAAGTAAATGAATACCATTTCCAAGTTCAAAGTATCCATCTACTTGTACCTGCCTTGACTGATATGTTGTATCATTTTGGAATAGATTAAACTTGGCAGATACACCCAAAGGCAGATATCCGAACCAATGTTGAGAAAGCGTCAAGTCAAGTCTACTTACTTCTGGTTCAAGCCTTCGATAACGCATATCCAAGCCATTCCCTTCTGCGAAAACACTCCATAATGAAAGTGATGCATCACCTACTACCCCTCCTGAGCCCGTGGTTGATGGAACATAACCTAATACCCCATCAAACTGATTTAGAGATTTTTCTACCACATCAAAGAGTATAATTGGAATTCCTTTTCGAAATAGCACCTGTGGATCTGCAACCCTTTCAAAGAGTTGTGTTTGAAGTATCTTTGAGAATAAATTTGCTACATTTTGTGGCGTGGCTAACAACGAATCACGGAAATAACTGCGTTTTATAAGGTATTCATCATCGTTCAATCGGTTTCCTGTAAAATGAATCTCTCTCAGAAATACTTGTTCATTATTCAATAATTGCACATCAATTTCAATAATGCATTCCTTAATGTTGGGTTTTAGTGATTCAATTTCAATAGTCGAGAAATATCTTCCTTCACGGATATTTTTTTCTACAAAATCGCTTAATAATTGTTTTACATTCGATTCGGTAAATTGGATGGTAGGTTTGTCATCTCCTAATCCGTTTAAAGAAGCAGTAAATAAACATCCTAGAATTACTTGATATGTACTAGCTTTAAGTTCACTTACTTGTACATTTAAATACCCTAAATTCGCATACCATTGAAGAATTAAATCTCCATGACCACTCGAGGTATTCAATAAAGCTTCTTCTAGCGGTGAGGGTAATTCTACATCTATTAAATTTTCATCAACTAATCGTATTTGAGC
>JAYPYN010000217.1:1325-1878 GCA_038154605.1 Balneolaceae bacterium | reverse complement strand
CATTTAAGAAACTTATCAAAATAAAAAAGCACGCCATATTCCATCTAATTTTCATATTAGATACATTTGCAGCCTTACTAATGATTTTTGACACTAAATGAATAATTCCTATAAAGAGCTTATTGAGCAATCTTATGACTTCCCCCAAGAGGGTTTTGATTTGGTGAATGATGGTCTACAATTCAACGAAGTTGATCTGTCGGAACTTATAAAAAAATATGGAACTCCTTTTAGATTAACTTATCTCCCTAAAATTCGTTCTCAAATCAAAAAAGCGCGTGATATTTTTAATAATGCGATACAAAAATACAATTATTCTGGAAGATATGAATTCTGCTATTGCACCAAATGCTGCCATTTTAGCCATGTAGTACGCACCGCAATGAAGGAAAATGTTAGCCTAGAAACGTCTTCATCTTTTGATATTGATCTGATTGAACGACTTTTTGAAAATCATCGGATTGATGAAGACCGATATATCGTGCATAATGGGTACAAGACTACTGATTATTTAAAAAACATTGAGCGTTTAATAAATCTAGGATTTCATCAC
>JAYPYN010000217.1:0-1309 GCA_038154605.1 Balneolaceae bacterium | reverse complement strand
ATATTGAGGAATTAGACAAACTGGATCGGTTAGAGGTACAAAAGCCACTTAAAATCGGGATGCGTCTTTCGGTTGAACAGGAGCCATCAGCAAGTTACTACACCTCTCGAATGGGATTGAATAAAGATGAAATTTTGGAATTGGTGCAACAAAGAATCGCCAATAATCCTCGATATGAGCTTAAAATGCTACATTTTTTTGTAGATTCTGGAATTTCAGATTCCTTGTACTATTGGGGAGAATTTAAAAAAGCATTAGATCTTTATGTGGCGTTGAAACGTGTGAGTCCCGAATTAACAGCTCTTAATATTGGAGGTGGCTTCCCGATAAGAAACAGCCTTGGCTTTGATTATCAGTACCAAGCCATCGCCGATTATATTGTTGAAGCTATACAATCAACTTGTGCAAACGAAGCCATCGAAGAACCTAATATTTACACCGAATTTGGGAAATTTACTGTTGGTGAAAGCGGTGCAGTGATCTTTGAGGTATTAACCCAAAAACAGCAAAATGACACCGAATTATGGTATATCATCAATAATAGCTTGATGAATACAATTCCTGATGCATGGTCGCTCAACGAAAAATTTATTTTACTTCCTATTAACAAATGGGAAAATGCATATAAACGAATCAATATTGGGGGAATAAGCTGCGATCAAAATGATTATTACAACTCAGGCGACTTAAACCAACAGATTCTGTTACCAACCTATGAAAAATCAGATTCAGAGCCATTATATCTTGGTTTTTTTCATACAGGAGCCTATCAAGATTCAATTTCAGGTTATGGGGGTATTAAACATTGTTTGATCCCTTCTCCAAAACAAATAGTTGTTGATATTGATGATGATGGCAATCAAAAAGAAGTGCTCTATAGAGACGAACAAACTGTACACACCATGCTAGACATTTTAGGATACAATGACTGAAAAAGGACCTGTTTCAAATTTTATCACCCATCATTTTCGACATTTTAATGCAGCTGCATTAGTTGATGCATCAATAGCTTACGAACATCAGTTAAAAAATAAATCTAAGATGATGATCACCCTAGCTGGAGCGATGAGTACTGCAGAATTAGGACGATCACTCGCCGAAATGATTCGCCAAGATAAGGTGCATATCATCACATGTACAGGTGCTAATCTCGAAGAGGATGTATTCAATCTTGTAGCTCATACTCATTATAAACGCATTCCCAATTATCGGGATTTGAGTCAGCATGATGAGCAGAAACTTCTAGAAAAGCATTATAACCTCGTAACGGACACCTGCATCCCAGAAGAAGAGGCCATGAGAGCAATAG
>JAYPYN010000216.1:431-2853 GCA_038154605.1 Balneolaceae bacterium | reverse complement strand
CTACAAGCTGGAACACCATTAACAACCGCAGAAACTGCTTCGGTATTTGGTGAGATGTTAGTTTTTCAAAATTTGCTGAAAAACCTAACCGAACCAAAGGAAAAACTTGCGCTTATAGTTGGTAAAATAGATGATACCATAGCTACAGTTTTTCGGCAGATATCCATGAATCGCTTTGAGCATGCGATGCATAATGCAAGACGTAACGAAGGAGAATTAACAACGGCTAGATTTTCTGAACTTTGGATGGAGCAACAAAAAGCACTGTATGGAGATTCAGTAACCCTTACAGAAGAATATGGTATCTGGTGGAGCTATATTCCACATTTTTTGCATACTCCAGGCTATGTATATGCCTATGCTTTTGGTGAATTGCTTGTTTTAGCCCTTTATGAAGAATTCACTCAAAATCCTGATGGATTTGCTGATCGATATATGGAACTTCTTGGTGCAGGTGGTTCACAATGGCCACATGATTTAGTGGCAAAAATGGGCTTAGATATTAGAGATCCAAATTTTTGGAATAAAGGATTAGCTTCGTTTAAAAAAATGATCGATGAAGTTGAAGATTTATCAAAAGAGTTAGAAAATTAAGAATCTTTATATCGTCTAGGTTTAGTACATTTACTATAGATTTGGGCAAACTTACAATTTAGAACGTATCCTATAATATGTCGTTTGATAGACAAGAAAAAGCTTTGCGGGAATTCAAGCAAATAATGGCAGATTTAGTACATTTGCTAAGAACTTCCACTCAAGTAGAGTTAGCATATATGTGTTGGGTAAATCATGCTCGAGAACAATTTGTTTGGGAAAGTAATAGTACAGGCCTTAAAAATGTGATGTTTAAAGACCGGATAGCTTTTGATTTTCATTTTCTTAATGATTACAAAGAAATTGATGAAATTGTTCAATTAAAAATTGGAAAAGACATTGCCAAAGGTAAATTGGTGCATTATCTAAACTTCGTGAGTGCCGAACATATGTTGATTATTCCTTTTATAAATAAAGGTAAAACTGTAGCACTTACTGTTCTAGAATCAGAGCACGAAATAAGTTCTCGCGAACTATCGAGTCAATTATATGCATATAATAATGCGTTAGTAAATGTTTTGGATACATACTTAGAAGTTGTAGATATGCATGAAAAGCATAAAGAGTGGGAGGAGTATGAACAATCGCTAGCACAGCTCGATTATAGATTGCATAAAGTAGATTTACTAGCCAATATGATGGAAGAAATGCAATCTTATCTACCCAATGGAGGAGTGTGTCTTGTTGTACAAACCATGGAATCTTGGACAAATGTATTAACTTCACAGTTTCCGAATAATGCCCCATCGATTGGGTTAATGATGGATGATATTTCTGTTGCATATGATGCATTAGAAAAAGGAATGCCTGTTTTTAATATGCATTTTAATAATAACCCAAAGTTAATTTCAAGCCAAGAAAGTAAAATAGATGGGGCAAGTTATGCTATACCCATCATGGTCCATGACCGCAGACAAGCTGTAATTGTAACTTATGATTCGGATCCTCTTACATTTAAAAGTTCTACAAAGCATAAACTTTCAAATTTAGCTAGAGTAGCTTCTCTATCAATACAGTCTGTTGTGAAAAAAGTGGGGGTCTCAGAGGAACTATTAACAGAAAACTTTGGGGCAATAATGCCAGAGTTATGGGAAAAGGCTTTAGAGTATGAAATTAAAAAAACTCAAAGTGGTAACAATACAAATACTTGGTTTGGGTTTATTACACCCGAGGATGTCTCAACCTTACGTACAAAACATAGGTTGGAGGAATTACACAGAATACAAAAAGATTTTGTTAGCTTTTTAAATCCATCTAAACACGGAATTCCTGGTTATTTAGGCTTTCAATCAGATTATATCTATGCTTTTATTATTCAACACAATGTTGAATCCGCTATTAATGATTGGTTGGATAGCATAAGAATTAAACTTGCACATGGTTTAAGACTATCCGCTGGAGGTACTATAAATACAAGTTTTAACATAGGATTCACAAAATTAACCTCAAAAGATGAGGATGCTTATCAAATTGTAACAAAAGCTAAGAAAGCACTTAATGAGGTTGTAAAAAAAGAGGATATAATACTCTATGAAGTTTAATTTAATGTATTTTTCATTGTACAATAAGTTAAGCGCGTAATGCCTAATTGTTACCTCATAATCATAGATGGACTTGGAGTAGGGGCTCAAGAAGATGCATTTATGTATGGTGATGAGGGAGCTAATACGCTACTTCATGTAATTGAACAAACTTCTCAAATACTTCCAAATTTTCAAAAATTAGGCCTTGGAAATATAATAGCATTGAAAACTGTTCCGAAAACAGATAAATCAATGGCCGCTTATGGAAAAATGAGAGAAATTTCAGGAGGTAAAGACTCCACAAC
>JAYPYN010000216.1:0-421 GCA_038154605.1 Balneolaceae bacterium | reverse complement strand
TGGGCATTGGGAAATTTCAGGTATTCAGCTTGATAAACCTTTTCCAACATATCCATATGGATTTCCAAAACCTATGTTAGAAGATTTCTCTAAACTAATTGGGGTAGAATCGATATTGTGTAACCTTCCATACTCTGGAACAGATGTGATTAGAGATTATGGTGAACAGCATTTGAAAACAGGGCATCCCATTGTATATACATCGGCTGATTCCGTTTTTCAGATAGCCACCCACAATTTGGTGGTGCCAGTAAAAACCTTGTATGAATGGTGTGAGATAGTAAGGCATAAATTATGTATTGGTACGCACGAGGTAGGAAGAGTTATAGCCCGACCGTTTAGTGGTGAAGCTGGCGCATTTTACAGATTGACAAACGAACGAAAAGACTTTTCAGCACCCCCCCCTAAGCATAACGTAATA
>JAYPYN010000215.1:0-2923 GCA_038154605.1 Balneolaceae bacterium | reverse complement strand
AGACGATTATGTTGAAGGCCTTGAAGAATTGATGCAAGATAGTAGAAGACTATATGATAATATGGCTCGAGATTTACATGGACTTGGTAATGTATTAGCCAAAAAATACAAACTCTTACGAATCTCGTACTCTGTATTTATGGTGGGTCTGGTTTTATCAGTTCTTTGCTTTATAAGTGTATTTGCGCTGGTTGTTTGATGATTGCTGTAAACACGCATCCATAACAATCGTGGGTAATGTACATTATACACTCAGTGATTTTTGTGAATATCTTTAAATGCATCGGTAATCCTTTGATTCATTAGCCGGCGGTAATTTTTAAACTCGTATTCACTTACTGTAAATTCCGATTTATACTCCCCATCGAAACATTGAATCAAGAATTTATTAGGCCGAAGGTCTTCTGTTACGGTTACTTGAATAGTTCCAAGTTTGTAGGATTCAATAGCATCTGCCATAAATTGTAAATGAATTTCGTTTAAAATTCTCAAAGATAGTATTTTAACCATCAATCACCGAGACATAGTTCTGCTCTACATGAATAAAAAAACACTTATTGTTATTGTAATCTCTGCTTTTATAGGGGTTTATTTTTTTTATGCGATCAAAGGCACCGCTCCTATTGAAGTGAATAATGCGCCAAATTGGATGCCAATTGCTGATGCTGAGAAAAAAGCACGCGAAACGAACAAGCTTATTTTAGTTGATGTGTATGAAGTGGGGTGTAAATATTGCCGAGCAATGGAAAGAGAAATTTATCCTGATTCTACTGTTCGAGCAGTTTTGGATGCAGGGTATATTCCTGCAAAAGTGGATGGTAATTCAGATGAATTATTAAGCTTTAACGGAAAAGAGGTGATGTCTAAAGAATGGGCGCAAAGTTATGGGGTATTTGTTTTCCCTGGAACATTGATTATAGATGCGGATGGAAACCTTATAAAATCAAGAACTGGATTTATGAACGTAGACGAACTTCGTCGATTTCTATACTAATTGACTATGACATTAACAGATCACGCTATTCTTCGAATTCATTGCCAAGATCAACCGGGTATCATTGCCGCAGTTACACAATTTGTACACCAGCACGGAGGTAATATTGTTGATTTAGATCAACACACCGATGCACATCGTAATAAATTCTACATGCGTATTTCATGGGAAATGGATCAATTCGATTTATCACACACACAAGTAAAAACCCAAATTGAAACATCGCTAGCAAAATCATATAAATTTAAATGGAAATTAAATTTTACAACTCAACCTTTGCGGTTGGCGCTTTTTGTTTCTAAACAACTTCATTGTTTGTATGATATAATTGGTCGCTGGCAAACTAAAGAATGGGACGTTGAAATCCCTCTCATCATTAGTAATCATGAATATGCGCGAGATGTAGCCGAAAAATTTGGCATCGAATTTCACCATCTTCCAATCACAAAAGAAAATAAAACTGCACAAGAAATACAGCAAAGAGCATTGCTTGATCGACATGGCATTGATTTGGTGATTCTAGCGCGGTATATGCAGATATTATCCGCCGATTTTATACATTCTTGGCAAAATAAAATCATTAACATCCATCACTCATTTCTGCCGGCTTTTCCTGGTGCTCGTCCGTATCATTCGGCATACGAACGAGGAGTTAAAATTATTGGGGCAACCAGCCATTATGTAACAGAAGATCTGGATGAAGGCCCGATTATTGAGCAAGACATTGTTCGTGTTACACACCGTAACGATGTAGAAGACTTGGTAAGAAAAGGTCGGGATCTTGAAACACTTGTATTATCTAGAGCCGTTTGGAAACATATCCAAAGAAAAACCTTAGTTACAGATAATAGAACCATCATATTTAATTAATCCATTGTTATGAAAACGTCAACCTTGCTCATAGTACCCTTATTTGTTTTGATGCTTCAATCCTCACTTCAAGCACAAGACTACCAAACAGAACTTTATGTTGATGGGATTGATGTTCCATGGGGAATGGCTTGGCTACCTAGTGGAGATATGCTAGTTACAGAACGCTCTGGAAAGCTTTATCTCATTAGAGAGGGTAAAATTATTACAACCATAGGAAATTTACCTGCTGATATTGATGAAAACGGTCAAGGTGGATTGTTGGACATAGAAGTTCATCCAAACTATACCGAAAATGGGTGGATTTATTTTTCATATTCATCGTCTTCGGGAGAAGGAAAAGGCTCTAATACAGCCATAGTTCGTGCTAAACTTGATGAAAATAATCTTTCCGAACTGGAAATACTGTACAAAGCTACACCCAATTCTCGTCGGGGACAGCATTATGGTTCCAGAATCGCTTTCGATAAACAGGGATATTTATTCTTTACCATTGGTGATCGAGGAAATAGAGATAAACTTCCACAAGATGTATCAAAAGATGGTGGAAAAGTGTATCGCATTAATGATGATGGCACAATACCAGATGATAACCCTTTTATAAATGTAGAAGGTGCTTTACCTGCTTTATGGTCGTATGGTCATAGAAATCAACAGGGATTAGCCATGCATCCAATAACTGGAATAATGTGGGCGCATGAACATGGTCCGCGGGGAGGAGATGAATTAAATCTAATTAAACCAGGCTCGAATTATGGTTGGCCAATTTTAAGTTTTGGCATCAATTACATCGGTACGTCATTTGCAGAAGGAACCTACAGAGAAGGAATGGAACCCCCTGTAACCTATTGGGTGCCATCTATAGCCCCATCTGGGATGACCTTTGTTACAAGTGAATTATATCCTGAGTGGAAAGGGCATCTGCTTATTGGCTCATTAAAATTTGCAAAATTAGAACTGTTGAAATTAGAAGGAGAAACAGTAGAAAATAAAACAGATGTATTTAAAGGGATTGGAAGAGTACGAAACGTAAAACAAGCGCCAGATGGATTTATTTAT
>JAYPYN010000214.1:0-3026 GCA_038154605.1 Balneolaceae bacterium | reverse complement strand
TAGCTAGCAATTTTCCTTGTTTGTCGAAAACTTTGTAAAACCGACCAGATTCGGTTCTAGGGAATTGGCCCCCAATATACATTTTGTAAGTTTTTAAAACGTCGATTCTATTCATTATTCCCAAATTAAAACGTTGAATATGCTGCTAACCCGTGTAAGCCTCCTTCACGACCAACGCCACTTTCTTTAAATCCTCCAAATGGGGAAGTTGGATCAAATTTATTGTATGTATTTGCCCAAATTACACCAGATCTTAGCCCAGTTCCAACTTTGAAAATCTTGGAGCCTTTATCAGTCCAGATTCCACTTGCTAAACCATAGGGGGTATTATTGGCTTTTTCAATGGCTTCATCAGCGGTTCTAAATGTTTGAACAGTTAATACTGGGCCAAAGATTTCTTCTTGAACTACTCGATTAGATTGAGAAACATTCGTTAATAGAGTAGGTCGGATGAAATAACCGTTCTCTGGTACTTTACATGTACTTTGATATACTTCAGCGCCTTCATCGGCACCAATTCGCAAATATGTATGTATTGTATCAAATTGGGCCTCAGAGTTAATTGCTCCAATATCTGTATTTTTGTCTAATGGATTACCTACAATAAGTGTTTCCATACGATCTTTAAGTTTTTGAATCACTTTATGTGCGATGCCTTCTTGAACTAATAATCGAGAACCCGCACAGCATACATGCCCTTGATTGAAAAAGATGGCATTAATTATTCCTTCTACGGCTTGATCGATTGGAGCATCTTCAAAAATAATTAAAGCACCTTTTCCACCTAACTCTAAGGTGAATTTTTTGGCAGTTCCAGCAATCGATTTTTGGATTCGTTTTCCAACCGCAGTTGATCCAGTAAATGCAATTTTGTCAATTCCAGAGTGGGTAACAATTTCTGCTCCAGTTTGTCCAGCGCCAGTAATTATATTTACTACACCAGCTGGTAGTCCAGCATCTTGTACAAGTTCTGCAAATTTTAATGCTGTTAATGAAGTAGTTTCAGCAGGCTTTAAAATTACAGTATTTCCGCACGCCAATGCGGGCGCAATTTTCCATGCTAACATCAATAAAGGAAAATTCCATGGAATAATTTGACCACATACCCCGATTGGTTTAGGGGTTTTACCGGGAAATGCATAATCAAGTTTGTCAGCCCAACCGGCATAATAAAAAAAGTGAGCGGCTACTAAGGGTATGTCTACATCTCGGGATTCTCTAATAGGTTTGCCACCATCAAGACTTTCTAGCACAGAGAACTCTCTTGCTCTTTCTTGTATCATCCGCGCTATTCTGTAGAGGTATTTTCCTCGTTCTTTACCAGAAATAGAACTCCATTTTCCCTTAAATGCTTTTCTTGCTGCCTTCACTGCTTTGTCTACATCCAATTGTGTAGCTTCTGCACATTCAGTAATTCGTTCTTTTGTAGATGGATTAATACTGGGGAAATATCGCCCTTTCGAAGGTTTTACAAATTTACCACCAATAAAAAGGTCGTATTTTTCATGAATCTCCACATGATTAATGCTTTCGGGAGCGGGTGCATATTCCCATGTAGATGCAAAATCTAATTTAGAATTTTGCAATGTTGTGTTATTTAAATCAACAGTATCAGACATAAAATCCTCTTTAATCCACCGAATAATAATCGGCGCTTTGATAATGACCAGTTGTTTGCTTTACAATTTGCATGAGCACATCATTTGCTAATGAACTTGCACCGAAACGAAAATATTTTTTTGTTAACCATGCCGATCCTAATGTTTCTTTTACCAATACTAAATATTGTAAAGCTTGCTTTGCAGTTCTTATACCACCAGCTGGTTTCATCCCTATCATTTTATTTGTTTTGTAATAATACTCTCTTATTGCTTCTAGCATAACTAAAGTTACGGGCTGTGTTGCTGCGGGATTTATTTTGCCTGTTGATGTTTTTATGAAATCGGCACCTGCATGCATGGCTATATCGCTGGCTTTTCTAACATTTTCGTAGGTATGCAGTTCACCAGTTTCTAGTATTACTTTTAAGTGAGCATGTCCACAGGCTTCTTTTATTGCAGCGATTTCATCATATACTTGCTCGAACTCACCGGAAAGAAATGCGCCTCTACTTATCACCATATCAACTTCATCAGCGCCCTCATCAACGGCAAATTTAGTATCATCCATTCTAACAGAAAGAGGAGCCATGCCGCTTGGAAAGGCTGTAGCAACCGATGCCACGTTAATGCCGCTACCTTTAAGATGTTCTTTTGCGATTTTTACCATGGTGGGATACACACAAACAGCGGCTACTGTGGGTAAATCTGGCATTGAAGCATAAGGTGATTTAGCTTTTTGGCATAATTGAATTACTTTTCCATCAGAATCTTTCCCTTCCAATGTAGTAAGGTCCATCATGCTTAAAGCTAATTTCAATGCCTGAATTTTCGAATCCTTTTTTATGCTACGCGTGTTAAGGCGAGCTACACGTTCTTCTACAGCTACATGATCGATAGGTGTATTCACAGAAAAGTTAGGATAATTATGGAGCATATTATGTATTACAACTAGTGCTTAGTCAACGTGTTGCAAATGTACAAAAAATCAAGATAAAGGATGGGAATCAGTTTTACAGAAGTATGCTCAAATATAAAGTGTTGACTTAGCCCATTATATCCTGAAATTTATTTTTTCTCTTAATGAAGTATTCCCAAATTAATGATATTGGTTGAAGCACCTTTTTTGATTTATTTTTTATCGATTTTCTTTTTTTATGAACTCTACAAAAGTACTTATAAAAGTGGATATGTGCTTTAATAATAACGAGAAAATCTTTATAGTTGCCCAAAAAAATAGATCTTAATCCTGCAACTCCATCCAATACTAAACGCAACAAAAATTTATACCATAGTTGAGATAAGGGCAAGTTCTTCCACAGCATAAACAGGCTATTTCTAAAATTATAATATACTTTCCTGCTCGATCCCATAGGTAAAGAGCCACCTCCTAAATGGTATACAATACTTTCAGGAGTGAAATACACC
>JAYPYN010000213.1:0-3060 GCA_038154605.1 Balneolaceae bacterium | reverse complement strand
CCTTTGCCACCTCCTCCCGCAGAGGCTTTAATTAATATTGGATAACCAATTTGATCTGCTCCTTTTCGCCCTTCCTCAATATTTTTCAAAGTACTTTTTATTCCTGGAGGTGTTGGAATATTATGTTTAGCCATTAACTCTCTGGCAGAAGTTTTATCTCCCATCAACGTTATAGCCTTCGTATTCGGACCTATAAAAATAATTCCTTCATTGGTACATAAAGTTGCAAAAGCTGCGTTTTCGCTTAGAAACCCATACCCAGGATGAACAGCATTCGCGCCAGTGCTTTTACAGGCATCAATTATTTTCTCCATTACTAAATAACTTTCTGAAGAGGGGGCTTCTCCTATAAAAATCGACTCGTCTGCTAGTTGAACATGAGGAGCGTAAGCATCTGGTCGAGAATACACGGCTACCGTTTTTATACCTAATTCTTTGCATGTATGAATAACCCTTACTGCAATTTCACCACGGTTGGCAATTAAAATTTTATTAATTCTTGGCATGATTAAGTCAGCGTTAAATCTAGTGTTGATTGCCGCTTACTTTAATGCTTCAAATTAACTAGCGGTTCTCATCTCCATAATAATCTTAGGTAAGATAGAAAACTTTTCCATTTTATTTAGATGGGCTCTGTGATTAAAAACGTTGTAATTGTTTTCTTCAATCTTATCAAGAATTCTACTGTAATTATAACGTGCAAGATAAACCGGTAAACGACTATCTCTATTCAATAATTTTATCCCTATATCAGCAGATGTGTAATATTCACGAGCTCTATTAATTTGAAATTTCATAAACTCAAAAAACCGATCATCCAATATCCCATTAAATAAATCTGTTTCTTCGATTTCAAATTTATCTAATTCATCTTTGGGTAAATAAATTCTATTTCTATGTAAATCTTCTCCAACATCTCTTAAAATATTGGTTAATTGCATAGCTATTCCAAGGTCTATAGCATGATTTAAAGCTGATTCGTCGGAGTAACCAAACACACGGCTCGTCATTAATCCAACTACAGATGCCACTTTGTATGAGTAATCATATAATTCTTGGAAAGAGGCATATCTATTTTTATCTAAATCTGACCGGACTCCATCCATTAATTCAAAGGGTAGTTCGATGGGTATGTGATATTGTTTTAGGGTATCTGAAAATGCGGCTAAAATCGGATCATTAGTTTCTCTTCCGTTGTAAACTCCTATCAAATTGGATTTAAATTCGAGGAGTTTACCATCTACTTCTGATAAGTCTATTTCCTCACCATTTACCAAATCAATTGTTTCGTCTACTAAATTATCTAGATAACGGCACAATCCATAAATCGCAAAAATACTTCGTTGCTTACCATTTGGGAGAAAACGAGTTGCCATATAGAAGGTTTTTGCATAAAATCTTGTAATTGATCTACAATGGGAATAAGCAGATTTGAGTTTGATATCATTAATTTCATCAATAACGGAACGATGGAACGAAGTTTTTTCGTAAATAGGTCGTAACATCGAATAAGGTAATCTTAATATTTCGCTCATAAATGCTTAATCAACAATTTTATATAAACCGTTCCATTTCAAGGAATAAAAAAAATATACAAATTAACAACTGTTATTTAACTTAGTTATTTTATCTTATTCACAATAAGATTTTAATTGTTTAGATTCATTATATGAAATTTTTAAATTCATGAACAAAAAAATCACAATTTACGAGGTAGCAAAAAATGCAGGGGTTGCAATTTCTACCGTTTCTAGAGTTTTGAACGAATCCCCAAATGTATCCGAAGAAACAAAAATTAAAGTTCAAAAAGCAATTAAAGAACTTAATTTCAGGCCTCAGGTAAGCGCTAGAAAATTAGCTAGTAAAGAACCACAAATTTTAGCTGTAGCAGTTCCATCCTTCACTACTCCCTTTTTTAATGAAGTTCTTAAAGGCGTGAAAGATGAGATAAAAAAAATGGATCTTGATATAATTTTGTACAATACAGGATCTAAAGACCCAGAAGAGGCAGTTATTAATTTTTTTGACCGAGGTACTGCCGACGCTCTCATTTTACTATCTATCGATGTAAGTGAAACCATCCACAAGCATCTACAAACAACACATATCCCAATTGTTCTAGTAAATAGCTCACATGAATCGTACAATTATTTTATGGTAAAAGATTATAAAGGTGGATACATGGCAGGAGAACATCTCGTTAAACGTGGTTTTGAGCGTATGGGAATGATTATTACCCCTATCGAAACAAGATCCTCAAGCGAAAGAGAGCGTGGATTCAAGGATGCGCTAAGAAATTACAAAATGCCTATTGATAATGATCTTTTTGTAGCTGGCGATACAACTAAACATGCTGGATATACTGAAGAAAGTGGATTTGAAGCCATTTATAAGTACAAAGAAATGGGGAAATTTCCCGATGCATTATTTTGTGCTAACGATACCCAAGCGTTAGGGGCATATCATGCTCTTTCAAAACTAAATATGAGAGTTCCGGAAGATATAGCGATAATGGGATACGATAATATTAAGCTTAGTAAATATTTAGATTTAACAACGCTTGACCAACATATGCATAAAATTGGTACTCAAGCTATACAGAGATTGGCGGAAATCATCAAAGATCCCAACTCTCCATTGATGCAAGAAACACAAAATCCAATTCTAGTTGAACGAGGTTCGACTACTAAAAAATAAATTATTGAGTTATTTATTTGACCAAGAGGTCGCCTTATCCAAATGTATAATCAATTCTGATGTTCAAGGTTTTGACCCACCATATAAAGGAAAAGTGCGCGAGGTTTATGAACTAAATCAAGAAACACTTGGCATCCTAGTTACGGATAGAATATCGGCATTTGATTATATAATGCGTCAAGCAATTCCATTTAAGGGTCAGATTCTTAATCAATTGGCGTCTTTTTCTTTTGATCAAGTTAAGGATATAATGCCCACCCATATTCTTGATGTTCCACATCCTAATGTAACCATCGCAAAAAAATGTGATCCTATTCCAATAGAAATTGTAATTCGAGGATATCTTACTGGACATGCATGGCG
>JAYPYN010000212.1:394-3088 GCA_038154605.1 Balneolaceae bacterium | reverse complement strand
CATTAGTAAATTTTGATTTAGCTTGTTGGCTTAAGAGCATTAATGATGTTTCTAAGGGTGTCCCTGCACTTAGTAGCGCTGATAACTGATTTGTAAATATAGATAATTCTTTTTGAGAAATCTATATTTTAGACTTATTTCTATTTCGAAATTAAGTTTAAATTATAAAAATTATCGTTCTAATTAGTCAGCTTTTACTAGTCCAAATCGATAAAAAAATAAAAAATTCTGATGGATTAGATACTCACCCTCTGATTCATAATTTTTCTGATGTAATCGATGTCATTTTTAACTATGTTTTGCGATCGGAATAATATACTTAACATAACCATGGTCAAAAAATCTTACGAATTTTCACCTTTTATCATTGGTACCATGAGGCTTGGAAAGTGGGGTGCTAATTACAATTCGTTAGAAACACATGAATTTATAGAACAATGTCTTTCTTTAGGATTCGAGGATTTTGACCTAGCAGACATCTATGGTGATTATACCACAGAGCAAGAATTTGGAGAGGTTCTAAAAACAAATTCTCAATTAAGAAGCAAAATGCGACTAACCTCAAAATGTGGTATAAAACTCCCAACTTCAAATAGACCTTCGCATACCATTAAGTCTTACGATTCTACTTCCTCTCACATTTCTTTATCGGTTGAACATTCCTTAAAGAGCTTACATACCGACTATATTGATATTCTCTTGATACACAGACCGGATTATTTGATGAATCCCGAAGAAGTAGCTGAGACATTTCACCGTTTAAAAAAATCTGGAAAAGTTCTACATTTTGGTGTTTCCAATTTCACAGTTCCTCAATTTGATATTCTCAATGCATATATCCCATTAATTACCAATCAAATTGAAATCTCACTATTGCAACGTGCTGCGTTTGAAGATGGCACATTAATAAAATGCCTTAAACACAAAATTGCACCCACAGCGTGGTCACCCTTTGGTGGTGGTGAAATCTTTAAAGAAGACACTACAAATCCCACCATTCAGTCAATAAGAAAAACAGCACAAGCAATTGCTAAAAAATATGATTCTGGGATATTTGAAGTACTATTAGCATGGTTCAGAAATCATCCCAGTGGCATTATTCCTGTATTAGGTACCACTAAAATGGAAAGAATTGAACGCGCAAAACAGTCTTTAGATCTAACCATTACCCATGAAGAATGGTATGCATTATGGCAGGCAGCACTAGGAAAAGAAATAGCATAATCTAGCAATTTAATAATGGAAATTCGTAGACTATGAGTGAACACAACATTGAAATTAGATCCAAACACTTAGATGGTGCAGAAATTGCGTGGTTTGCCCCAATTTGTGATGGTGATGATCGCTATTTAGGCGAAAGAAGCAATGAGTACAAGAGTACTTGGGAAAACACCTCTTCCATTTTACTCACAGCAGACAAACATGGCTTTCGAAACATATTGTGTCCCTCTTCCTATCAAGTGGGTCAAGATACGTTAACCTTCGCATCTGCCGTAGCTCCTTTAACAGAGCAAATAAATGTACTTGCTGCCATACGATGTGGAGAAGTTCATCCACCCATGCTAGCGAGAGCAATTGCTACTCTCGATCATATTTTAAAGGGTCGGCTAACGATTAACATCATTTCATCGAATCTTCCTGGTGAAGATCTAAGTTCGGAGTTACGCTATCAACGATCTAGAGAAGTGATTCAGATTCTAAAACAAGCATGGTCACACGATGAGATTAATATAAAAGGAAAATTCTACGATTTTACACTTCCAACGAATCCGGTGAAACCTTATCAACATGGTGGACCTTTGCTCTATTTTGGAGGCTATTCCCCTGCTGCCGTGGATTTATGTGCAGAATACTGTGATGTCTATTTGATGTGGCCAGAAACTAAGGAAAATTTGCATCAGCTTATGTTGGAAATGAGTAATAAAGCCGCCTTATATAATCGAACCGTAGACTTCGGGCTACGAATTCATGTGGTTGTAAGAGAAACTGAAACTGAGGCCATTGAATATGCACATAGTATTATTTCGAAACTTGATGTTGAACAAGGCAAAGAGTTAAGAGAGCGAGCTTTAGATGCAACATCATTCGGTGTTAGTAAACAATCTGATATGAGAAACCAATCAGATAAAGATGGTTTTGTAGAGGATTTACTTTGGACAGGAATCGGTAAAGGACGTTCAGGATGTGGAGCAGCCTTGGTGGGAACACCCGATCAAATCGTTAAAAAAATTCACGATTATATGGATATGGGAATTAGAGCATTTATATTTTCTGGATATCCCCATCAAGAAGAATGTGAGCGATTTGCGAAGCTTGTTTTACCTAGATTAAAAACCATATCATTGCCCATGGAGCAACAAAAAGTAAGCAACGCAATACCCATTACTCCTCTTGGAGCAGCCACTAGAATTTAAACTATGGTAACAATTAGGAAACACGATGATTGATCTCGCTATTGTAGTCATTTATTTTTTAGTGGTGTTCATCACCGCAATAAGCGGAAAACAAGGCAAAGATGTATCTGCTGATGAATATTTTCTTAGCTCTAGAAGCTTAAAATGGCCTTCTATCGCATTTTCTACCATCGCTACAAATATTCAAGGGTATCAATTTCTTGGAATGATGGGTTCTGCTTATTTATATGGCTTGGCTCAAGCTAGTCTTGAAATAAATGCCATTCAAGGTATTCTGATG
>JAYPYN010000212.1:0-384 GCA_038154605.1 Balneolaceae bacterium | reverse complement strand
GCCTTTATCTTTGTGCCTATTTTTTTAAAAGATCGTGTAACCACAATCACTCAGTTTATTAAAGCTCGGCTGGGAAAAACAATGGGATTGATTTATTCACTTTCCAATATCTTCATTTTTTCTACCATTACATTGGGTGCCGCTTTATTCTGGGGTGCTTATTCTGCAGATATTGTTTTTGGAGAGTATCTATCATTCTTACATGAAGATCGACTGATACGAGTAGCTATTTTAGTTGTAGGATTAGGACTATTTTCAGCCATTTATACCTATTTTGGGGGACTTTCAGCAGTTGTTAAAACTGATATTATCCAATTTTTTATCCTTCTTACAGGTGGTGCCATCGTGATGTTTGTAGCCATTCATCAATTGGGAGGATGGAGC
>JAYPYN010000211.1:0-3095 GCA_038154605.1 Balneolaceae bacterium | reverse complement strand
TTAATGGTTCATTGTATACTTTAAAGCGTGGTGAAGAATATACTCTTCTTGAGATTAGAGAATTAGAATAGTCTCTTATGCGTACTCATATACTAGCGTTTTTTTTACTGTTTTCAGTGGCTTGCAAAGTAAGATTATTAAGTGATTCTTCTCTTTATTTCGATATTCCAATTATCTCTTACTTTTTTGACCACCCTACAGCATCATGGATAGTTTTGTTGGTTGTTCTTCTGGTAGAATTGACTGGAGTTCTACTTGTGTGCTACTCCACAACTAAACATGTCTACTACTTTATATTGATTACCTATACTCTAAGCCTTTGTTATTCCATTATGGAGTTTATTTTTTTAGGGTATATATCTTCTTATTTATTTCTAAACTGGTCATGGGCATCTATTGTTTTTAGATGTGTTATCATTTTTTATACGTATATCTTACTACATCCCATTTATATTCGACACATATTGCAAGTAAAAGAAGTTAAATAAACTAGCAATAACACCACGCTGGGCATCTTCCTCCGAAAGCGACATAACTGCATGGCAGCCACCTCTAAATTTAAAAGCACCCACTTTTTGGAAATTTTCGCATTTAAAAAATAATTGAGCTTGTGTGCGATCATTCACTTGTTGGGATGTTAATACAGGCGTTCTTGAAGCAAAAGGTTTGATAACCTTATACGCTTTTAGGATATTTGTAAATGAAGGGATGGAGTTATGCATTCTAAAAATTCAATGTTGAGTATGTTAAAATTTTAGTTTTTACAGTTAGCTAATTTTTGGTGTAAAAGTTCGAAAATGGAAAACTATGGCCTTCTAAAAAATTCATATCTTGTGAAAATTTTTGGAGATCATATTGGAATTTAAATCATTTATTTACTTAATCATTTTTTTTTCTTGGGTGGAGATAAGCTATGCACAAGTTAAACTAACTAAGACTAACCAAGAGATTGTATTAGATGGGGTAATTGACGATGAAGCTTGGAAATCAGTCGAAGCCCTTCCCATTGTTCAATATGAACCTGTATTTAAAGGTAAAATGAGTGAAAAATCGGTATTTAGAGTAGCCTATGATCAAAATTACATCTATGTAGCGGGAGAATTATATACCAAGAATACGAATACGATAACGTCTAATACCTTAACTAGAGATCAGTTCAGTGGAGATGATATTTTCGCAATTATACTTGATCCGTTTAATGATAATGAAAATGGTCTTTGGTTTTTGTCAAACCCAGCAGGTGCTCGCATTGATATTGCCATTTCTAATGATGCGAATTTTGGGGGTGGTTCAAACGCAATGAACTCTAGCTGGAATACCTATTGGGATGTAGCTACCACCCAAGATGAAAATGGCTGGTATGCAGAAATGAGAATTCCTTTTTCTAGTATTGGTTTTCAAGAAAATGATGGTATCGCAGAGATGGGAATGATTGTATATCGATGGATTGCCTCTGCAAATGAGCGTCACATATATCCAGCAATTCCTCCAAACTGGAATATGGGAAATGCAAAACCATCTCAAGCACAAGACATCCTCTTAGAAGGAGTACAGAGTAAAAAACCACTATACCTAACTCCATATACTATTGTAGGTCAAAATCTAAATAACAAGCTAAATGATGCTGAAACTAAGTATTTAAAAGATCGAGATTTTACTCGTGAATTGGGTTTTGATGTTAAGTATAATCTTACTGGTAATTTAACACTCGATGTAACACTAAATACCGATTTTGCACAGGTTGAAGCAGACGATCAACAATTAAATCTTTCGCGATTTTCACTTTTTTTCCCAGAAAAAAGACAGTTCTTTCAAGAAAGAGCAGGTCTTTATGATGTTTCCTACGGAAGAAACCGATTATTTTATAGTCGAAGAATAGGATTAGATAGTGATGGCAATCCCGTACGGATTCTAGGAGGAGCAAGAATGACGGGTAGAATTGGGAATTGGGATATTGGAATAATTAACATGCAAACAGAGGAAACGGATTCTCTAACATCAGAAAATTTTGGGGTTTTGCGGATGCAGAGAAAAACCTTTAATGAGCGATCCAATGTGGGTGGTATATTTACAAGTAGAGTAGGGGTGGATGGAACCAATAATTTTGTTTACGGAATAGATACCAAAACTAATATTTTTGATGATCTTTATTTCGATCTATTGGCAAGTCAAACAGTTGATACAGAAATACGATCAGAAGAAAACACCGATTTTTTTTCTACAACTTCTTGGAGAGCTGCCATTACGTTACAAAAATCTATTGGCTTTAATTATCGATTTGTGGTAAACAGAACGGGCGAGTACTTCCATCCTGGTATTGGTTACGTTCGTAGAACTGGAAATACAGATCTCTTCACTCGATTTGCGTATGGTTGGTTTGCTCCAGAATATTCCATCATAAATCGACAAAATATTGATTTAGGAGTATATATTCAGTCAGAAAATGATTCGTATGATTTACTTGGTCGTTCTATATGGTCGGGCTGGTCACTTCGATTCAAACAATTGGGAGAGTTTGAACTAGATATTAGATACAATAATGAAATATTGTTAACTGGTGATGATTTTGATCTCCTTAGAAAGATTTATATACCTGAGGGTGAATATGAAACCTATAGAATTGGGGCAAACTACGAGACCAATGAAGGCAATAAATTTGGCTTTGAACTCGGAGCCGAATACGGAGGATTGTATGATGGAACCAGCTTTGAATTTCAAATAAATCCACGATGGATAGTGAATTCAAATTTAGAACTTGGAGGAAGATATGGTCTTAGCCATCTTAAATTTCCGAGCCTAGAAAACAGAGATAAAACACAATTTACAGCTCATATTGGTCAATTTCGTGCCAAATACGCACTAAATAAACGGTTTTCTAGTAGCACCTTTATACAATACAGCAATGATAGTGCATTGATAGGTGCCAATGTAAGATTACGATATAACTTTAGGGAGGGAAGAGATTTATGGCTCGTTTTTAATGAACAAATTAATACCATAAATAACGAGCTGGAAGTCCCTCGAAAACCAAGGCTCCAAAATAGGACAATTTTAATTAAGTACACGCACACATTTATATTTTGATGAAACTAATA
>JAYPYN010000210.1:0-3184 GCA_038154605.1 Balneolaceae bacterium | reverse complement strand
ACTAAACACCGAATTTTTATATGCTAATTATTTAGCAGCTGGTGTAGGGTCGAACGATATTGGATTAGATCGTAGTCAACAAGGCGGTGAACGGATAGTCTTTTTCGAGAAAAGAGGTCCCAAAATATTTCTTATTCAACCCAATGTAGAGTACATCGCACGTTCTAATAATGAGTTAGAGAAAAAGTCGGTTCGAGAAGCGTTTGCATCGTCCATATTAGCAGCATTTGATATTGCAGCATCCTCCGAAGAAAACTATCTAATAGATATTACCCCATATCTTATTCGCGATGCCCACGATGTAATTGGTCGTTTAAGAGGTCGAGGTGAGGGAAATTATACCCTCGATAAAAGCAGATCGATCATGTATGAGGAAGGAACGTTTAATTTTCCAAGCAACTCAGAATTTGAGACAATGCTTACTTTTGCTGGGAGTAATCCCGGTTCTCAAGTTAGATCGGTAGTACCATCACCGAAGTCCATTACTGTTCGTCAACATCATTCATTCATTGAGTTGCCAGATAACGAGTATGAACCACGCAGATACGACCCAAGAGCTGGATATTATCCTACATCGTTTATGGATTATGCCTCTCCAATTGATAAACCCATGATGATTCAATTCATAAACCGCCATCGGTTGAAGAAAAAAGACCCAAAAGCTGCTATCAGCGAGGCGATAGAACCGATTATTTATTATTTGGATAATGGAACGCCGGAACCTATACGAAGTGCCTTATTAGATGGCGCCCGTTGGTGGAACCAAGCATTTGAAGCCATAGGCTATAAAAATGCGTTTCAGGTTAAGGTATTACCAGACGATGCACATCCTTTAGATATTCGATATAACGTAATCAACTGGGTTCATCGATCAACAAGAGGATGGTCATATGGCGGTTCTGTTGTTGATCCGCGAACGGGTGAAATTATTAAAGGAAATGTGTTATTGGGCTCTCTGCGTGTTCGCCAAGATTATATGATTGCTACTGGTTTACTTGCTCCATTTGCTGAAGGGGCAGAAGATAATCCCGTTATGATGGAAATGGCATTGGCGCGAATTAGACAACTTTCGGCGCATGAAATTGGCCATACCTTAGGAATCTATCATAACTTTGCATCAAGTGTGGACGGTAGAGAATCGGTAATGGATTATCCCCATCCTAAAGTAAATATCATAAATGGAACATTAGATTTAAGTGATGCTTATGACGTAGGAATGGGAGAATGGGACAAAGTTACCATTGCATATGGCTATCAGGATTTTCCAGCAGGTGTAGATGAAGCAGAAGCATTAAATGATATTCTAGAACAAGCACACGAGGATGGTTTAAAATATATCTCGGATAGTGATGCGCGACCTCAAGGTGGGGCACATCCTTATGCGCATCTGTGGGATTATGGTACGGATGTAGAATCTCAGCTTTCTCATATTTTAGAAGTTCGTAAGATTGCTTTAGAGAACTTTGGAAAAGCCAATATTCCAGACGGCACTCCGATGACGAAACTACACGATGTATTGGTTCCAATATATCTCTTTCATCGCTACCAATTAGAGGGTACGGTAAAGTTGATTGGAGGCCTTGATTATACTTACAAAATAAAAGGAGACAATCAGCCAACGCCAACTATTGTGGATAGGAAAACTCAAAAAAAAGCATTAAAAGAAATGCTTAAAGCAATACATCCCGAAGTACTAGCACTACCCGAACATGTACTTGAGCTGATCCCCACACGCCCGCCAGGAATGCCAGCAACCAGAGAATTATTTAGGGGAAATACAGGGCCAGCCTTAGATGCGTTTGGCATAGCGCAAACTGCTGCAAATGTTCCTTTACGATTACTATTACATCCTGCACGAGCAAATCGATTGGTAGAATATCATGCCCGTGAAAATAATTTGAGCCTCGAAGAAATGATAGATGATATCATCGAGTATACATGGCTCGCTAAACATCAAAATGAGTATCATCATGCTATACAAAAAGTGGTTAATTACTTGGTGGTGGAGAATTTGATTAACCTACATGCCTCTAATGATGCAAATCCACTTACAAAAGCTATTGTACTTGGTAAATTAATGAATCTAAAAAAAGCTCTCGAAAAACAAAAAAATGATGTAGTTGCAAAACACGCTGCTATGATGATTGAGCTCTACCTTGATGATCCATCTGAATTCAAAATACCAGCTTCATTACCTTCTCCGCCAGGATCTCCTATAGGTTCTAGAGATCTCCAAGCACTATCTTGTGAGCATTAATCAATACTCATAAATGCAAATTATACACCCAGAGATCTTATTAGGCGCTTATCAGCAAGGCATCTTTCCTATGGCTGAATCTCGTAATTCAGAAAGTGTGGATTGGTTTTCAGCAAATAGACGGGGTATTATTCCTTTAGACGCATTTCATATTTCGAAAAATGTACAACGATTAATTCGACAACAAAAATTCTCGGTTACGATTAATACTTGCTTTATAGAAGTAATTGAACAGTGTGCGAAAAGAACCGATACGTGGATTAATGATTTAATCATCAATTCCTATGATGTTCTTAATCAATATGGAAATGCTCATTCCGTAGAGGTTTTTCTAGACAAAGAATTGGTGGGCGGACTTTATGGTGTGCATCTTAAATCGGCTTTTTTTGGTGAAAGTATGTTTAAGAGTGTTCCCGAAGCTGATAAAGTAGCACTTTATTATTGCCATCATATTTTACAAAAAAATGGTTTTAAACTTTGGGACACGCAGTTTTATACAGAACATCTAGATAGGTTTGGCTGCATCGAAATTGATAAAGATGAGTATGATCTATATCTAGAAGAAGCCATGAAGAAAGAGTGTGGATTTGTTTTGTAGGATGGGTTTACTAAAACTGAACTCAATAATGCATAAAAAAACATGGTGTAGTTGTTCCAGACTTTGCCAACGGCATTCGAGACCCGCTCTTTTCGTCTCGGCTTGGTTCATCAATAATTCTAAGGCCTGTTTTGGGAACCGAGATCTTGTCATTTCGATCCCGATTCATCGGGAGAGAACTCTAGAGGTTTTTCCGAAACTGAGGAATAGATTCCCACTTCATTCGAAATGACAAACATAGTAACATTTAAATAACCCTCACCAGCAAAAAGTTGGTTTATTTTACCGCATGATTATGCGTATGTTGAAGCTTACCAATAAATTACTTT
>JAYPYN010000209.1:0-3200 GCA_038154605.1 Balneolaceae bacterium | reverse complement strand
ATATCCAATAGCATAATCTTGATTCTCTATTTTAATAGATACCGAGCCACTAGTATGTATACTTTTGTTGATAAGGTCTTTTAAAGTTACGACATCTTCAACACTAACTTCATTAATAGAGATAATTTTTTGTCCTTCTCTTAAGCCCCGATTCCATGCCTCAGAATATTTATTAACATATGAAACGAGTAAAGCAAATTTCTTAGACTTTTCATCTTTAGCTAAAGCCATTATTCTAAACCCTAAATCAAAATCATAAAATACTACTCCATAATTTTCTTGATTAGAATTTTGATCTTTAAAGATGGGTTCTTCATTATAAGCTAACTCTTTTGGTACAGGAGTAGCCATCATTAATTTTACCGTTTTTTCAATATTATATCCGTCTCGCCAAATCAACAATTTTACGCGCTGACCTGGCCTCATAAGAGCTATTTGTTCTTGTAATTCATTTGTCTCGTTTACAGGTTGCCCATTTACATTTAAAACAACATCACCTTCTTTTACACCGTATCTATCTGCTGCTCCATCTGTCATAACTCTTACTATTTCTACACCTTGAATTTTTCCCATCCCTATTTGATTTGCTCTTTCAAAATCGATAGCTGCGATGTTCACACCTAGTAATGCTCTATGAACTTCACCATATTCAATAATATCGGTAGCCACTTTTAAAGCTAAATTGCTCGGAACTGCAAAACCATAACCTTGATATGTTCCACTTTGTGAGGCTATTGCAGTATTTACTCCTATCAATTCTCCAGCGGTATTAACTAAAGCTCCTCCACTATTGCCTTTGTTTATAGCAGCATCGGTTTGTATAAAACAATACCTGCTGTAACAGTTGATCGTAATCTAAATGGATTACCAATTGCTAGCACCCATTCTCCTACATCTACACTATCTGAATTTCCAATTAAAATGGAAGGTAGGTTTTTCGCATCGATTTTTATAACCGCTAGATCTGTACTTGGATCTTGACCTACTAATCTTGCAGTATATTCTCTCTTGTCATTTAAAATCACATTAATCCCATTTTTTATGGCTCCTTCGATAACATGATTATTAGTAAGTATGTAGCCATTTTGAGAAATTAAGATTCCAGAACCTACTGTTCTAGCTTTTTTTGGGATTAGTTTGTCCCAAAATTCATCACTTAAATTTGGGTTTTCTTCATCTAAATCTTGTGTTGTAATTGTTTCTATATAAACTACAGTAGGAGTTACCTCTTCTGCAATTTCTTTAAATACAAATCTTGCATCAACAGCTTTTAGATCATTATCTGTAAAATGAGGATATTCAGTTCTTTTAATTTCAGTAATAGTGACATCACTTAAATTAGTATGATTGAACTCTATATTAAACAATGTTATGATAGTACCTAGTACTACTCCAATTAATACAAGTAATACTGCTGTTAAATAAATTTCTCTTTTTCTCATGTAGCGTTTTTTAGCATCTGATCGAATATAGCATCTGATTTTCGATCCTTATATCCCTCAACATGGTATTTGAAGTAAACATCAAAATGGTGTATCAATTTCTTTAGTTCCATACCTTTCAAATCAATTTTAAACACACCTTCGCTTTTTGAAGTTAATGCACTTCTAAGAAATTCATGTTGAAAAGGTGTTAATTTAAATGAAAGTTCAGATTTAAATAGGTTTGTAATAACTCCATTTGGAATGTCAAAATAAGTATCAACATTAATATCGTCAGATTCCAACGCAAGATTAAATCCGATTAACTCCGCACTTCTAAGCTGTACATAACAAAAGATGGAAGGTTTGATAGGTTTAAACTCTGCAAGCCATTGCACAAATATTAGAAGGAAGTTAAATAACTCTCTATTTTCTTCATTTTCGTGAATTAGTTGATTTATAAGTTCAAGTGTAGCATATAAAATAGAAGCTCTTTCAAAATCTTGTCTGAAATTTAAACTATTACTTTTTAACGTAGCTTCTGTGAGATTCTGGACATTACGTGTTGGTTTAAAATAGTATACAACATCTAAAATATGTCCTATCTCAATGACTCCAGAAAGTTTATTTTTCGGTTTTTTTACTCCACGAGCGATTAATGCTATTTTACCATGTGCCTTGCTTAAAACCGTAATTATTTTACTCGATTCTTGATAATCTATACTTGAAAGTACTATGGCAGTTGTATGTGTAATCATGTGAAAACTTAAATTGCTTTAGTACGAAAAGAAAGCTTTTTATTAATTAAGATGATAGAATTGACCTTTATAGTAACCGATAACACCAAAGTTCATAATAAATTATGAAAATGAATTATGAATGCGGTGATTACAACTAAATGAAACTATTTGTACATGTCAACTTAATGTCTTTAATTCTATTTTAATAATCATCATCCATATTTTTCAACAATGTAGTCGTTCAGAATTTTTTTGAATTCATTTCCAATGTTATCACCTTTCAACGTTTGTGTGTGTTTACCATCAATATAAACAGGTGCTTTAGGTTCTTCAAAAGTTCCAGGCAGTGAGATACCAATATTGGCAGCTTTTGATTCACCTGGTCCATTAACGACACAACCCATTACGGCTACATCCATCTCTTCAACTCCAGGATACGCCTGTGCCCAAATCGGCATTGATTCTTTTATATATCCTTGTATTTCTTCAGCTAGTACTTGAAAATATGTACTCTTAGTTCTCCCGCATCCAGGGCAAGCGGTTACCTGTGGAATAAAACTACGAATCTTTAAAGACTGAAGAATCTGTTGGGCAACTTCTACTTCTAGAGCTCTGTCGGCACCCGGCTGTGGGGTTAAAGAAACACGAATGGTATCTCCAATACCACGTTGTAAAATAACAGAAAGTGCGGCAGAACTAGCTACCATTCCTTTCATTCCCATTCCTGCTTCGGTTAATCCCACATGAAGTGGATGATCGATTACATCAGATAATCTAGTGTATACTTCTATCACATCTTGCACATGAGACATTTTACAACTTACTATGATCTTGTTTTTTGCCAGTCCTACGTCTTGAGCCATTTCCGATGAGCGCTTTGCACTTTCAATCATGGTTTGGAACATCACTTCCCGAGCAGAAGCAGGAACTGCTAGTCGGTTGTTTGCATCCATTTTCTCAGCTAATAATTGCTGATCTAGTGAACCCCAATTAACTCCGATTCTAACCGGTTTATCATACTTTATCGCCTGTTCTACAA
>JAYPYN010000208.1:0-3224 GCA_038154605.1 Balneolaceae bacterium | reverse complement strand
TATCTCTAGCTCGCACAAACAATCTGTTCTATTCTCTAACAATATTTCAAATAACAAACTTTCTTTAGATAAAAAAAGCTGATCAAAACATAAATTTTGATCAGCCATTTCGTTTCCTTGAAAGGATTATAAAGGTACAACTAAGATGGGAAAGAAGGCAAGTTTTTATTTAAAAAAAATTCACTTTTTTTTCTTTTTATTATGCTCTGATATCTGATTCTTTCTCGAAGTTATTGATAAGACTTATACCTACTGAAAAATATAATTTACCTGTATGGATCCTCTTCAAATTGTTTAAATAACTTCACCCCTAA
The DNA here is from genome assembly GCA_038154605.1 of Balneolaceae bacterium. GTDB lineage: Bacteria > Bacteroidota > Rhodothermia > Balneolales > Balneolaceae > HXMU1420-13. The sequence goes on along the minus strand of JAYPYN010000208.1, from coordinate 2,910 downwards.
ATACATCAATGGAGTGTCTATTAATGCAAAGGAAAATTTAAAGAGATAAGAATTTATAATGAGTATGATCAGAGCCCCAATCGTGTTGATATTTTCACCTAAATTACCTGCTAGATATAGAATGGTTAAGATCGCAGTTGAATCTACAAGTTGACTTACCGTGGTAGAAGCATTGTTCCTAAGCCATAAATGTTTTCCTTTTGTTTTCTTTTTCCAAAAATGGAAAAGTCGCACATCTACGCTTTGTGCCACCAAATATGCAATCATACTAGCAATAACATTACCAACCATGAACTGATACACACCATCAAATAAATCTAAGCCTCCACTTACTCCCGCAGCATTGGGTAGCCAATGATTCACCGTCATCAAAAAAAGCATAAATACATTCATTGCAAAACCGACCCATACTACTAACTGTGCTTTTTTACGACCAAAAAGTTCAGAAATAAGATCAGTTGCTAAAAAAGTAAAGGGATAAGCAACTACACCTGCAGGCACACTCATTGTATACACCGAACCATCACGTACAAGCTCTGGTATTATATGCAGCCAACTTGGAAGATTTATTGAAAATATTGTTACAAACTTGGTTGTTCCAATCACATTACCTAAAACGAGTGAGGTTAGGAAAACCCCTGTGAGCGTTAAAAATAGAGCGTCGCGTTTATGACTCATTTTTTTTGTTTTATTTGAAAATACAATTTGAACAGAATGGAATAAAATATGGTTATAATTGCTGAATCAACTAAGAATACTCAAGGTTAGTTTCAATTTAATACTATTCAAACTATGGACGCAGAAAAGATCAATAAGAAAATTGAAATCACATGGGCAGCGGTAGATATTTATCAAGAGAAAAAAAAGGTATCTATACCTGATCTAGTAAATAAAACGAACATTTCAGCCACTGAAATTTATCAATTATTCCCTAATAAACAGGCAATACTTGCCTACTATTATCCTGCATTGGTACTTCAATATTGGGCAATGATTGAAGAAATTGAAGATTTTGAGAGTTACGCTATAGGCGAGAAGTTTTCAAATTTCATCTACACTATTTTTGACATGATGGGTGAAAAAGAGGCTTTCGTTATCGACACTTTCAACAAATATGTGTTTAAAAAAGGGAGTAAATCGAAATTTCATGAAGAAACAACCACGCTTTTCAAAGAGTTTTTAACAACTGATAGTAATATCGCTGTTAGTGCTGGTTTTTTTATGGGTGACATTTTTTATAAAACTCTGAGTTCACAATTTCTATTTCTAATTCAATATTGGCTAAAAGATTCTTCTAAAGATAAAGATCGAACATTAGCACTTGCAGATAAATTATCCTCATTTTTTGAGGAAATTGTGTACAATAAATCCATCGATAAGGGCTTTGATTTGCTAAAGTTTATATTTGGAAACAACGATATAGAGAGTTGGATACCCAAATTCGATTCATGTTCATCAAAAAAAAATAAAACCGACCACATACAAGAAGAGGAAGAACATCAAGATGAGTGATTTTCCATCGTCAAAATTTGAGAGAAGTAAAATAATAGCCAAGACTGGCCTTAAGGTTGGTTCCAACTATGCACAAAGGTATCTAAAGAAAAAAGTGCTTGGCAAACATGAGGATTCCAAGGAATTTCATAAATCAAACGCTAATGAAGTGTTTAAAGAATTTACCAAACTTAGAGGAACCGCATTAAAGATCGCACAGGGGATGAGTATGGACAATGGATTCCTTCCCGAAGAATTTGCAGATGTAATGAGTCAGGCTCAATATTCAGTTCCTCCCATTAATAAGGCGTTGGTTAGAACTATCATCAAAAGAGAATTAGGAGATTATCCAGAGAAGATATTCGCGAAGTTTGATTCCCAAGCTTTTGCTGCAGCGTCTATCGGCCAGGTTCATAAGGCAGAATTAAGAGACGGGCGGAAAGTTGCAGTTAAAATTCAATATCCAAATGTTCGGGAGACTATTGGTTCAGATATGACTGTGGCCAAATCTTTAGCAAAGCGTATCATAAAAAAAGGAAGCGATATTGATCCTTATTTTGACGAAATAAAAAATACCCTATTAGAAGAAACTGATTATATCCGTGAAGGTTCACAAATTGATGAATTTCGTAAACGGTTTGAAAGTGAAACAATCATAATTCCTGAATGGATTCAAGAGTATAGTACTGAAAAAGTATTAACAATGACTTTTATTGAAGGCCGACACATGGCTGATTTTCTAAAAGAGAATCCATCTCAAGAAGAAAGAAACCATTTTGGGCAATTAATTTGGAACTTCTTCCACGAAGAATTACGTGTTGGCGGTGCGGTACATGCAGATACACATCCTGGTAATTTTCTTTTTACTTACGATGGAAAATTAGGAGTGATTGATTTCGGCTGTGTTAAATTATTTCCTGAAGAATTTTTTAGAAACTATCTGAAGCTACTACCAACCCATCTGGCAGACGATCAAGAGGCCATTCGTGATTTATATACCAAACTAGATGTGATAAATCCTGATGCGAAAGAACAAGATCGGGAGCTTGAGTATTATCACTTTGCTCGAAATTATGGCATTATGTTTTCCAAACCTTATCGATACGATACTTTTAATTTCGATAACCCTGCTTATGATGAAGAAATCCGCCACTTTACCAAAGAGGCTCCCTTATCCAATGAGCTTAGAGGTTCTAAGCATTTTCTTTACACGAGTCGTGTTCATACCGGTTTGTATAGTATTTTAATTAAAATGGGTGCTCAAATCGATACAACATGGGCCAAAGAGGTACTTACTGAATTATTAGATATGGAATTTGAGCCATTTAGGGAAACGGCTTATTGATAAGGTCTATTATTTTGATAATGCTTCTATAAAAATATCTAGTTTTTTCCCACTATCAATAGGATGTATCTTTT
>JAYPYN010000207.1:0-3235 GCA_038154605.1 Balneolaceae bacterium | reverse complement strand
AGCTACATGTACTCAGTAACGATGCTAATGGCCCAATTAAAATGAATCTTCGAAATTTTGTAGTGGAGCCATCTGACGATTTATTGAATGGTTTGCGTGATGTCTTAGGCGAAGAATCTGTCGAATTATTTTTGGTTTGATGAGCAATACATCATGAAATAACATAGCTGTTAGAGAATCTATGTTTGTTCCTTATTTTAGTGTGAAAAAGGAAATAAGTTATAAGTGAAAGCAATCTCACTTATAAGGAATAACAATATGATCATTGTATAATTTATTCCGATATTTACGCAGTTTTTAAAGTATTAATTGAAATAAATATTAGGTAGTTATTATGTCAAAAGCAGTAGAATTTACTGATGGCAATTTCGAAGCAGAAGTTTTACAATCCGATCAACCCGTTTTGGTTGATTTCTGGGCAGAATGGTGTGGCCCTTGCCGTATGATCGGCCCCGTAGTTGAAGAAATGGCTGGCGAGTACGAAGGTAAAGCAAAAGTTGGGAAAGTAAATGTGGATTTAAATCCAGAAGTGTCTGTTAAATATGGAATCCGTTCAATTCCAGCATTATTGATTTTCAAAGATGGTCAAGTGGTGGATCAAATTGTGGGTGCGGTTCCTAAAACCCACTTAAGTAAACAACTAGATGCTCAGTTAAATTGAGCATTTTATCCATCAAAAAAAATTGAAGCCGATTTACACTAGTGAATCGGCTTTTTTAGTTGATCATATCTACTAAAACGATGGGCCAAAGTTATTTTCTTTGGAACAATGGCTTTAAAGATTGAATGTTAAAATCAGTTTTCTTCCATCATCTTTATATTCTACTTCATCGGCATATTCGCGCATTAAAAAAATGCCACGCCCAGAAGTATTTAATAAATTTTCTTCATCTAAAGGGTTTGGAATATCTTTATTATCGAACCCATTACCTTCATCAGTAGTGGAAATTATAAGTGTAGAATCTGATGCTTCGGCTAGTATGGTTGCTTTTTTTGATGCATCTAAATCATTTCCATGTACCACAGCATTTGTGGCTGCTTCACTCACGGTGAGCATTAAACGAGCATAAAAATCATCATTAAATCCAAGTGCTTGCTGTAATTCATTCAGTAAGTCTTCAACTCGTTCTAGTTCTTCGTATGAAGAGGTTAGTATCAGCTTTTTCTTAAAAGTCATAAAATATCTAATTCCGATCTCCTAAAAGGTAATACTATTTTCTTTTATCTAGGAATATAAACGTGTTTTACTATTGAAATTGACCTTTAAATAACCCATTTTAATTCGCATTGCTTAGAAAACATGGTTAATTTTTCTCTGATGCGTTCTCACCAAAAGAAATATTAATACCAAACTTGAACAAAAAGTTGCTATCCAATGAACGCGAATGTACTTGTTTTGAATCAAGATTATCAGCCTTTGAGTATTTGTTCCCTCCAACGCTCGATAAAACTCCTTTTTTTGGATAAAGCAGAATTGCTGCACGATGATCCTGAAAAAGAATTAAGATCAATCAGAGAAGTACATCAATATCCTTCTGTAATACGATTAAGAAATTATATCCATGTACCATATTCCAAAGTAGTTCTATCAAGGCGTAATATTATGCGAAGGGATAATTTTACCTGTATGTATTGTGGGGTAAAATCAGATCTGACGATAGATCATGTTCTTCCTAAGAGCAGAGGGGGAAAGGATGTGTGGGAAAATCTAACGACTGCTTGTGAAAAATGTAATGTAAAGAAAGGTAACAGAACTCCAGAAGAATCTGATATGCAATTAACGACCAAGCCCTATCGTCCTATTCCAATTACTTTTTTCAGGGACTATAATGGCAATGTGCAAGAGCCATGGAAGCCATACTTATATATGAATTAGAACTACAAAATGTAGGGTAGTACTATATGTAAATAAGCATTATATAGATGGGAGAATTACGAATGCTTGTTTAAACAATTAAACTTCTACTAATATACGCTCACCCAGAAGCATTTTACAAATCTATTTTATTATGTATTACTAATGATAATTAAAAGTAAGGTAAAGTGTATAATTGGTACAATTAAAAACTATAAAGTATATTAATAATTATCCGAATTGGATATCGTCTAGGTAAAAAGTTACTGGGAAAACTAGAATTATTAGAATTCTACCTAATTATCGAATGTTTTATATCATATTTTGATGGATGCATTAGCAGAGTGTTGTAGGTCCCACAGATTTCATATTCCTTTCATTCTGTTCTGCATTATCCATATCAAACAAATAGCGTCTATTTTTGCGGGGTATCATCGGTATAAATTATAGCGAATATCATTTTAAAGAATGGAACTTGTGGTAAATCAAAATCAAAAAAACTGTATCTTTAAAACTTAAAAGTTCAAAATATACATGAGTAAAAAAGGTAGAGTATTAGTGGCCATGAGTGGAGGAGTTGATTCCTCGGTTGCGGCAGTTATGCTCCATGAACAAGGCTATGAGGTGATTGGGATCACCATGAAAACTTGGGACTACCATCGTAGCGGGGGAAGTAATGGCAAAGAAACGGGATGCTGTACTGTTGAGAGTATGAATGATGCACGACATATTGCCGTTAACTTGGGCTTCAAACATTTTATCGTTGATATTCGTGAAGAATTTGGAGGCTGGGTAATCGATCGATTTGTAGATGATTATCTTGATGGTAGAACTCCAAATCCATGTGTTTTATGCAATACGCACATCAAATGGGCAGCTCTCCTTAAGCGTGCTGATAATTTGGGATGTGATTTCATCTCTACGGGACATTATGCACGTGTTCGTGAAGAAAATGGAAGGTTTTTGATTTCTAGAGGTCTAGATCCTCGAAAAGACCAATCGTACGCATTGTGGGGAGTAGCTCAAGAACATCTTGCTCGAACTATTTTTCCACTAGGAGGATATTCAAAAATTGAAATACGCCGACTTGCGGAGGATCATGGATTATTGAATGTTGCAAATAAACCTGATTCTTATGAAATATGTTTTGTACCAGACGATGATTACCGCCGTTTTTTAAGAGATAAAAAACCCGATATAATAAATCAATTGAAAGGTGGTAAGTTTGTTGATAAAAACGGAAACATACTTGGGGAACATGATGGATATCCATTTTATACCATAGGACAGCGTAGAGGGCTGAATCTACCTATGGGCAAACCTGTGTATGTAACACATATTAATCCTTACTCAAATACAATAACAATAGGAGAGAAAAAC
>JAYPYN010000206.1:0-3248 GCA_038154605.1 Balneolaceae bacterium | reverse complement strand
AATTTCAACCGTTGATAAACCGGAAGTAGAATGATGAATTAAACGATCTCTAAGGGTTAGAGTATCACCCTCCGCGGTTTCTATTCCTAGCCCAGCTTTACTATGTCCCGCTTGTTCATAGGTCATACCGATTGCACCATTAAAGGTAGGCCAGGTATCGCCATAACTAGGATAAAAAAGATCAAAACTTTCTCTGGTAAAATATAGCCATCCTTCCGTATCGAAATATTTTGCATTATTACGGCCGATCATAGTCTGAAATTCTTTTTGCCAATTCGTGATAACTCGATGAAAAGGTTTTGCTGCTGGAGCAAAATAATAAGGTGCATTATATCCTTGCTCATGAAAATCAACATGTACATGTGGCATCCACTTTAAATATGCTTTTAATCTATGTTGGCTTTCCACCTGTGTTTGCCACGCCCAATCCCTATTCAAATCAAAATAATAATGATTGGTTCTTCCTCCTGGCCAAGGTTCGCTGTGTTCGCGCGACTCTGGTCGTACGTTTTGAAAAGCCCCCGTAATGGATTTATTCCAAGTAACATACCGATCCCGACCATCTGGATTAAGCATGGGATCCATGATAACAACTACATCGTTTAACCAGCCTACTTTACTGGTCACTAATTCATAAAGAGAATGTATAGCAGCTTCACTAGAAGAGGTTTCGTTACCATGAACATTATAGCTTAACCAAACAATAGCTTTAGTATTTTCTGTTGGCTCGCCAAATTCCAATCCCACCAACTTTAAATTGTTTGTTCTAATTTCTTCTAGATTCTTTTGGTTTTCTTTAGATGTAACTACAATATGTGTAAGTTCACGACCTTCATAAGATGTTCCATAATCTTCAATTATAACTAATTCTGACTGTGCTGCTACATGATGAAAATAATTGTACACTTTATAGTGAGGTGTCCATTCATCCCCGAGCTCATACCCTAAAAATTCTGACGGGGATTGGAGTTGTGCAACACTTAGGCCTGAACACATAAAAATGATACATAATGTGCTGATTATTTTTGATCTTAGTTTTTTAGATTTCATATCAAATATTGAATCGTTAATTCTGAATTGTGGTTATAGTAAGACTTCTTTATTCAATCCACCAATTTCATCATAACTTTTAAAAAATTTATATGCCCACCAACCTAGAAATAGCCGATAAACTGAATCTTGTATTTCAACTAATGCAATTAGCGGGTGAAAATCGCTTTAAAGCCATCGCTTTTGATAAAGCATCCCTCAGTATAAAAGGACTAAGCGAGGATATACATGCCTACATCGATAATAAAACACTCACCGATATTAAAGGTATCGGGAAATCTATTGCTCAAGATATTTATACCTATGCAGCAACTGGAACTATGCCTGTGTTAGATGCTCTGCAAGAAAAAGTACCTATTGGTTTAATTAAATGGTTGGATATATCAGGCTTGGGACCAAAAAATATTCTCAAAATTCACCAACAATTTGGGATTACTGAGATTGCCGAGCTTAAGGTGTTGATTGAACAGGGCGAACTAGCAAAACTCCCAGGCTTAGGAGGTAAATCAGCAGAAAAAATTGCAAAATCGATTGAATGGATGGAGAAATTTGATGAGCGGTGTAAGATTGATGAAGCAACACTAATCGCTGAATCCATTTATGATAGCCTAAAAGGATTGGACGGAGTACAAAATATTGAAATTGCGGGATCGCTACGAAGAGCCAAAGAAACCATTGGAGATATTGATATTTTGATTGCTGCAGATGAAGAAGTGATCCCAGCACTTTTTGATGTATTCACCACCCATGATCGAGTTACCGAAGTTCTTGGCAAAGGAGAAACCAAAAGCTCGGTACGCACAATAGAAGGTCGGCAAGTTGACCTACGCATTGTAAAACCTGAACACTTCGCAGCGGCGTTGATGTACTTTACAGGGAGTAAGGAGCATAATGTGGTGATGCGATCCCGAGCCAGAGAACGGGGTATGAGTTTAAACGAATATGGGTTATACACACTTGATGAACATGGTGAAACCAATTGGGAAGCCAAGCAACCATTTGAGACAGAGCTAGACATCTACAAACAACTAGGGCTACACTGGGTGCCACCTGAATTACGAGAGGATCGAGGGGAATTTGAGATTTTTGAACAGCAAGAAACACTGGAGCTAGTCACCGATAATGATATTCGAGGAGTGATTCATGCCCATAGTACTTGGAGCGATGGCAAATATTCCATCAAAGAAATGGCGGATGCCTGCATAGATCGAGGCTATGAATATTTAGGAATTACGGATCATTCCAAAACAGCGGCTTATGCGGGTGGACTCTCCATCGATCGAGTACAAGCACAATGGGAAGAAATAGAACAGTTAAACCAAGAATATGAGGATGCAGCCATTAATTTCGTGATCTTCAAAGGAATTGAGTCGGACATATTAGCCGATGGAAGCCTGGATTATCCCGATGAAATCTTAGAGGGCTTTGATTTTATTGTGTCGTCGGTGCATCAAACCTTAGATATGCCTCGAGAAAAGATGATGGAGCGTTTTCGAAGGGCGATAAAAAATCCATATACAAGAATTGTAGGTCACCCCACTGGAAGGTTACTGCTGAAACGAAATGGGAGCGATATCGATCTGAATGAATTGGTTGCATTAGCGGCAGAACACAACACTGCCATTGAATTAAATGCGAGTCCGTGGCGCCTAGACCTTGACTGGAGTTTAGGCAACAAAGCCAAAGAAGTGGGTATGATGACGTGCATCAATCCCGATGCCCATAGCATTGAAGGCATTGATGTAATGAAATATGGGGTGCGCATTGCCCGCAAAGGGAAATATGAAAAAGAGCGCGTGTTGAACACTAAATCCGCAGAAGAAGTAATGGCCTTTTTTAAAGCGAGGTGATGAGTTTACATTCTATTGCCATTTCGATCCCGATTCATCGGGAGAGAACTCTAGAGGTTTTCCCTAAACTGAGGAATAGATTTCTCACTTTATTTGAAATCACAAATACCCAAATTTTAAAATAACCCCTTTATAGCAAAAAGAGGGTTTATTTTACCGCATGATTATGCGTATGTTGAAGCTTACCAATAAATTACTTTTATTCAGTTTATCCTTATAAATGAGTAGGGTAAAATGAATAACACGTATAGATACAATAGGGATAAAGTGAACTCAGTTCATTTTAGCATTTTGTTGGAGAAGAATTCGCTTCGCTCCTCTTCTCCAACGTGCCGGGCTAAGTTCAGG
>JAYPYN010000205.1:0-3281 GCA_038154605.1 Balneolaceae bacterium | reverse complement strand
AAGAAATGGACTACCTAATCAAGTAATTGTTAACCTAGAAGAGTTAGAAGAACTTGATGAGGGAGAGAACACCATATATGAAGGTATTGAAGATATATGGCCAGATTATATTCGTAAGGAAGACTTCTTTCATAACGAAGAAGATGAAGGGTTTGACTACGATGATGTTTAGTTGCTCTCTTTTTTCACATTTCGTTTCAACATAACTCAGTTTTGTTTAACAAATTTCTAATACACTTTGTAGTTAGAGCTGTTCTTGTAACAACATGTATAATCTTATCGAACCAAAAAACGGGTTTTGCTCAAAACTCAAATATTGAGCAAAACCTTAATGATGAAGTAATTCGAAAAGTTAGATTTTCAGGTAATCGTACAATCAGAGATCGAACACTTCGGAATTTAGTTCGAACTAAAACGAATAGAGAATTCTTTGGAATCCCTGGTTTTACACCACGATATTTTTTCTATCGTGTTAGTAAAGGAAATTTTGGTGAACCTCCATCTTTACTCGATAGAGAAGTAGTTGCAAACGACATAGAACGCATTACCTTGTATTATAAATCATTGGGCTTTAGAAATGCTATTGTTGATACTACTATTGTTGAGTACAGAAAAAAAAGAATTGAAGTATCTTTTATCATAAATGAAGGTGATTTATCTAACATAAAAACTATATCATATACAGGATTTCCTTTTTATGAAGAACCTTTAAAGCGAAGAAGTTTTTTTATACAAAGTGATCTAACAAAAGCAGGAATAGACGATAGTACCTTTCAAGTAAATAGACAGTACAAAGAAGACGAATTAAAAAAAGAACAATTACGAATTATTTCTTTTCTTAGGAACAACGGTTTTGCTTCAATTGAAACCGATTCGGTTACCGCAAACGTAACCAAGGACACTTCTAATCCACAAGATTTACACGTTATATTTAACATAAATCCGGGAAAAAAATACCACTTTGGGAATATCCAAATACGCCTTGCTGATGACGTTCCGCCAGAAATATATTCCCAAGAAAAAAAAATTAGGTTTCCTGTATCTAACTCAGATACTCTCTCTATTTCACTAAAAAAAGAAGCTCTCATCCAAACTAAATTTAGCTTGTTACATGAGCAAATTTTATTTGAACCTGGAGAACCATATAATGAAGAATTATATCTAGAAACGGTAAAAGAATTTCAAAATCTAGGCAACCTATACATTAAAAGATTTGGCCAAAATAAAAATAATGCCCGTTCAAATGATAATATAAACGAAATTCCCACTTATTTTGACTTAGAAGCTCTTACTAAACATAGCATAAGTTCAGAATTTTTTGGGATGAGACGCTATGGATTTGGATCAGGACTTGGGATCGATTATAAAAATAACAATGTTTTTGGGAAAGCTGAACAATTAGTTATTAGTGCGAATGGAAGCTTTGAATTTGTATCTTCTTCAACTTTAAAAAAAATTGCACCAACAGATACTGTACAATCTAAATTTTTTAGAAGCTATGAATTACGTACAGAATATTCTATTCCAAGGATAGCTTTCCCTTTCGCCTTTTTAGATAATAAACCTTTTTTTAAAGATGGTATTACAAGATATAGTCTTGCATATAGCCGATCAGATCAGCTCTATTTTGACATCAATTCAGATATAAGATTCAATTTTAGATATGAGGTAAAACATAGTGATCGAACATCCTCACTATTCGATTTAATTGAATTAGATATCACCGATTATGATCCTTCACTAGAATTCAAAAATAATCTTGCCGAAGAATATGGTGAAGGGTCATTTGAATATGAAAGGGCGTTGCTAGATTACGAAAATCAATTTTCATCCATCATTAGGTACACACTAAGACAACAAAATACTGACATTATAAAGCGAAATAGAGGTTTTTTTAGCGAATACTCAATCTCATTTGGTGGTAACATCCCTTATCTTATTGATCGATTTTTAGTGACACCTGGAACTATAGAAGGTTCATTACCGTCATTATTTAAACTTAGTAAAAATAAACTAGTTTATACTCGCTTTCTCACTTTCACTTCCGACTATCGCCGATATTACTCTTTATCAAATTCATCGGTTTTTGGTTGGAGAATATTTGGAGGAATCACTCAACCTTATGGCAAAAATACCTCTATTCCACTAAATAGAAGATTCTTTGCTGGTGGAAGTAACGATATTCGAGGTTGGGGGCCTTTTCAGTTAGGTCCCGGAGCAATCGCATCTAATGATGTTACCATTAACGGTGGAGAAATAAAACTAGCAGCATTTACAGAATTTCGGCAACGATTTATGAACGATTTTTTAAATGCAGACTGGATTGCAGCTTGGTATGTTGATGCTGGTAATATATGGTATGGCCCTAAGAATGATTTTCTTAATGAAGAAAACCAAGACCAATTAGAACAAGGAAGATTCAAAATCAAAGAATTTTATAATCAAATAGCAGTTGGTACGGGTTTAGGTATCCGGTTAGACTGGGATTTTTTAATTGTTCGGTTTGATTTCACCTTTAGAGCTCATGATCTAGAAAAAGGTTGGTTTAACAATGATAAAATGTATTTTAATTTTGGCATCGGACATTCATTCTAATTAAAAAACTATGAAAGAAAAATTAAGACAGATAAAACAACAAACTAATATAGTTTTGAAATCAAAGTTTTTAAATAACCTTAACCCAGCCGAAAGGTATGAATTTCTACAACTATGCCACCGCCGAACTTATAATGAAGGTGAATATGTGTACTACAGAAATGATCCTGGCACTGGCATGTATTTTATAGAAGAAGGATCTGTTGAACTAACATTATCCATTACACACCCTGAGCAAAATACTCAAGACGGGTTTATTCTGGAAAGTCCAGATAGCTTTGGAGCACTTTCAATTGGATATAATTTACGCAGAAAATCATCCGCTCGATGCGCAAAAAATTGCACTCTCTTAGGTTTTTTTAAACCAGATTTTGAAGTTCTAATGGAGAGACATCCAGCTATTGCAGTAAAATTTCTACAAACATTAACAAATATATCCCTTCGTCAATTAGAAACTGCCCAAAAGAAAATAGAAGAACTTAGCGACGAACATACTGCCGTAAAAATTGAATTTGACGCTTACTATGAGCTAGAACAAACGAATGAATGAATCAATCAACTAGTCTAAAAAAAGGAGCTGAATTAACATTAGAAATCGAGAGTACTGCATTTAAAGGAAAAGGTATAGCTAAAATAGAGGGGCTAGCTATCTTTGTGCCGGGAACAATGCCTGGTGATATTGTAAA
>JAYPYN010000204.1:0-3286 GCA_038154605.1 Balneolaceae bacterium | reverse complement strand
TGCATAGACTGCTCCTGTACCAAAATGGGCATGAATTAAATCAAATTTCTTTTCTCGAAAAACTTTATTAAAACCTGGCCAGTAAGCTCGGTTTTGGTAAAATATTTCTCCCATTTTATTGGGGGGTTTATAAAAATTGTCATATGGAAATTTGTCTTCATTAATCCTTGTTTTGCAAAAAACTGTAACTTCATATTTGTTTGAATGCGCTTTTAATTCATCATAAATAAAAGTTTGAGAGTATGGTAGAAAACTTGTTGAAAACAGTGCGATGCGTCTCTTTTCAATCATAAAAAGCACAGAATAAAGTTAATAAAACACAAATATAAGAAAACAAATGTTTCTACTTCTATTTTTTATGATCAGCTTCACCCAATCGTTTATGCATGAAATTTGAAATAATTCCCATCGCTTAATTAATTTCCGTATCTTTCAAGAATGTAATTTTTAATCTCAGTTTAATATGCGTAAATCCCCAATTGTAAATCACACAAACGGAAAATTATTAGTTTTTACTCCAGGAATGGGAGCAGTAGCCACTACATTTATCGCAGGTGTAGTTTCAGCTCGGAAAAACTTAACCAAGCTTTATGGCTCATTAACACAGTTACAAACAATCCGTTTAGGTGCACGATCGGAGAATAGAAATCCTTTAATTAAAGATTTTTTAAACCTAGCAAGCCTTGATGACATCGTTTTTGCTGGTTGGGATGTTAAAAGTGATAATGTTTATGAAGCTTGTAAAAAAGCAGATGTTTTAAAACCACAAGATTTAGAACCATTAAAGCAAGAACTAGAGGCTATTAAACCAATGAGTGCTGCTTTTGATCAGAAATATGTGAAAAAGCTAGAAGGTCCAAATGTTAAAGAGCAGACCAATAAATGGGAACTTGCAGAAGCTCTAAGAAAAGACATTAGAACTAGTATTTCTGAAGCAAACGCCACAAGGGCAGTGATGGTATGGTGTGGCTCAACAGAAATTCATTTACACCATGCAGATTGTCATAAATCTATCGAAGCGTTTGAAGAAGGCTTAAAAAATAACGATGATTCTATATCACCTTCTCAGTTATATGCCTATGCGGCAATAAAAGAAGGCGTGCCTTATGCAAATGGAGCGCCAAACCTTTCGGCTGACTTTCCTGCACTTGAGCAGTTGGCTGAACAAGAAGGTGTGCCAATTGCAGGTAAAGATTTTAAGACGGGGCAAACATTAATGAAAACAATATTAGCACCAGGTCTTAAAACGAGGATGTTGGGAATTAGAGGATGGTTTTCTACCAATATTTTAGGGAATAGAGATGGGGAAGTTCTAGATGATCCAGATAGTTTTAAATCTAAAGAAGTAAGTAAAACTGGTGTTCTAGACTCTATTTTACAACCTAAATTATATAAAGATTTGTACGGTGATATCTATCATAAAGTAAGAATTAACTATTATCCTCCACGCGGAGACGAAAAAGAAGGCTGGGATAATATCGACATTTTTGGTTGGATGGGGTACAACATGCAGATCAAAGTCGATTTTCTTTGTAGAGACTCGATTTTAGCAGCACCTATTGTTTTAGATTTAGCATTATTTCTTGATTTAGCTAAAAGGGCTGGTAAAAAAGGAATTCAGGAGTGGCTATCATTTTATTTTAAAAGTCCACAAGTTAAAGCTGGTCATATACCCGAACATGATATTTTTATTCAGCATTTTCGCCTAAAAAATACATTGCGTGTTCTTGGTGGGGAAAAGCCAGTTACACATTTATCAGAAAATTTTGAAGAAGAAGCTGTTCAATAATTTGAAATCAACAGGGAAAACAGGACTTGTTTTAGCAGCGGGATTTGGTTCAAGACTTCTAGGAGTTAGTGCAGTTACTTCTTTTAAACCACTAACTCCAATATTAGGTGAGCCTCTAATTTGTAGAACAATTGCCAGCTTAGAAAAAGCAAACTGTTCAAAAATAGTTTTAGTGTTAGGCCATGGTTATGAGGAAATAAAAAAAGAGGTAGAAAATACCTATAAAAGTAAAACACCTATAGAATTTATTTATAACGAAAAATATGAATTAAGTAATGGTGTTTCTGTTCTTTCTGCTAAAAATTCGTTATCTGATATTTTTGTGATGACTATGGCGGATCATATTCTTGGCGATTCTTTGATGGAGATAGCAGGCGAGTTTGACCCACCAAAAGATTCCGCAGCTCTACTTGTTGATTATAAATTGGATACAATATTTGATATGGATGATGCAACAAAAGTTTTGTCGCAAGATGGCAAGATTACATCTATAGGCAAAAACATATCGCAATTTAACTGCATTGATACCGGCGTTTTTGTTTGTTCATCAGCTATCATTGATGCAATGCAATCGTTTTATGATAAACATGGAGACGTATCTATATCAGATGGTGTTCAGCATTTATCAAATCAAGGAAATATGTTAACCATAGATATAGGAGATGGGTATTGGCAAGACGTGGATACACCTGAAATGTTTTCTCATGTCGAACAAATTCTAAAAAACAAGAGTAATACATCTAGATAATTACTAGAAATGTAAAATACCCTTGGGTATTATTTATTTCTGCAATCCCATTTATCTCAATTACTTCTCCTCTCAGTATTCGTTTTGCAATTGTTTTTCGAATACCACCAAGTTCATCAAGAATAGAATAAGAATTAAATTTTTCTACAAGCTCAAATTCTAAATTTGTGCTATCTGATAGCTCTACATTAAATTTAGTATCAAATTGTGTACCATGTGTT
The DNA here is from genome assembly GCA_038154605.1 of Balneolaceae bacterium. GTDB lineage: Bacteria > Bacteroidota > Rhodothermia > Balneolales > Balneolaceae > HXMU1420-13. The sequence continues at coordinate 528 of JAYPYN010000204.1, read as the reverse complement.
TTCTGTTTATCTATAATTTCAATGCTTTTTGGAGTGATATATTCTTTTATTCTATTATTAAATTTAAGCCCATAACCAAATGGAATAACTTTACCTTTGTGTTTTACAGTATACAAGTTTAAAACAATCCCATTCTTCTCATCACCACTTTTTATTCGATATCCTTTTTTTAAAAACTTAGATGGAAGATTTTTTTGGTAGGTTAAATCCATTATACCAGTTCCAGAAGCGAGCACTTTTTCACCATTAATAGAAACATACCCTTTAACTTTAGCATGAGGAATTAGCATTTTAATTCCAAAATCATTTCCCTTTATTTTAAAAACACCATCATCCCAAATAACACCAGGAAAAATATCATATAGAGTAAGTTTGATATCGTATTCAACCCCATTTTTTTCTGAAGTTAAGCGTAACCCATATCCTACAAAAGAGAGTTCACTGGTTGATGATTTTCCCGATTCACTAAATGCAAGTGGGGTCCAATCTTTTCCGACTTGAAAATCATCGGGTAAAGGTGAAATTTTA
>JAYPYN010000203.1:968-3294 GCA_038154605.1 Balneolaceae bacterium | reverse complement strand
GGCTGTGGAAACTCTTAATGCGGCATTATTGTATTTTGCTCCAATCCAAAAACCCGCCTCAAATAAATGTTCTGTACCAGTATCAATAGGATATCGCATGCTGGAGCCACCTTCTGTATTATTTCTAACATCTGGCTTACCTATTGTGCCAAAGTTAGTTATGGAGAGGCCTAGAATTCCTGCGTCTGTTTCAAGCCTGTCAAAAGATGCTTGAGCAAAAACCATTTGTGGCACTAAAAATAAAATTAAAAATGTGTATAAGTACTTCAATTAGAACCGAAAAAATATTAAACCAAAAAATCAAAACCTAAGATATGAATTTTTAACTGAACCTAATTGTTTACCGTTCAATTTTATACAAAGTTAATATAACTTTAACTGATTTTATTGAAATAGTAGCGCACGATTTTATGTTGATCAATTTTTAAATAATACATTAATAGCACCATAGTAAAAATATATTGTAGTTTTACGAATCCAATTCTTTCATATTTGCGAGCGGATGTAGTAACAGGTTTTTCAAAAATGTGAAATTTTTGAATCTTTTTTATTGATTTAACCATCTCTTGATCTTCCATTACAATCAACCTTTCATCAAATCCTTTTACTTGCTTAAACACTTTTTTAGTAACAAATAAGCTTTGATCGCCGAATCTAAAAATATCGATATCGAAGCGTGTAAACCATGCGTAGAATCTTAACATTGGGTGCTTATTATCAAATGCTAACCGATAACATCCAGAGTTAACACCTTGACTAGTGGTTTGTACAATATCATCATAAAAACTTTTTGGAGGATAGGTATCGGCATGAAGGAAATAAAGTATTTCGTTGTTGGCCTGTTCTGCTCCGGCATTCATTTGTTTTGCACGGCCTTTTTCTGAAACATGAATTATGGTAGCACCTGTTTTTTTTACAATCTCTGCCGTTGAATCTGTACTACCTCCATCAACAACAATTATTTCTATGGACTTTTTACCATATTTAGTTAAATACTTTATTAAGCTAGCAATAGATTTTTCTTCATTAAATACAGGTATGATTACACTAATCATCAAAGCGCCATCTAACTTTTTCCCAATCTCCCAAAGTATCCACATCATTTAAAGCTGGCAGAAAATGGATCTTTTTATTCAATTTTTGAATAATTGTCATGGTCTCATTTAAAACTTGGTCTGTACTCCAAGGAATGTTAACAAATATGCTAGGATGGAAGGCTTGCATACCTAAGAGATAGTATCCACCATCATTTGCGGGGCCAATAACGAAATCGTTTCTATCTAGGGCATAAAAAGCATGTTCTACCATTTGGGTATTAATTTCAGCACAATCTGTTCCAATAATAATAACCTTTTTAGGTTCTGACCTTTCAAAAGCAGTTTTAAATGCATGTTCCATACGGCTACCTAAAGATAAACCCTCTTGGTTGTATTTTTTATAGGTGGATGTCTCCCATATATCGTTTTCTTCAATAAAAGATGAATACCAAATTTGTTTTTCGGCGTTTATAGAATCAATGGTTTTTTTTGTATGTGCGATTAGCCTTTTGTAAACACTCAGTGCTTCATGATCACCAATTGAAATTGCTAATCTAGTTTTTACCTTTCCTAGTTCTAGGTTTTTTTGAAAAACGAGTACTACCGAATCCATTAAATATTTAGTTATAACACTTCTACAATCATCCCTTCTCGCGCCAAACATACTGATTCAAAATTTTCAGAATAATCTTGAGCTAATCGTTGATCTAATTCCTCTAGATAAACATCATCACTGTCAGGGTCATGATGTGTTAGGATGAGTTGTTTTATATTACAACTTGCGCATATATCAACAACATGTTCCCATGCAGAATGTCCCCAACCAATACATTCTTGGTATTGAGTGTTATTAAACTGTGCATCATGAACTAATATATCCGCATCTTTAACAAAAGCCTTAAACTCTTGGATAAATGTTTGAGATTCTAAGGAATTATCTTGGGGTAATTCATTATCTGATGCAATAATTATTTTCTTGCCATTTATTTTGAAGCGGTAAATTGCCGTTTGCAAGGTATGTTTAGCCCACATAAAATCAACTTTATAACGATCAAAAGTTAATTCACCCTGCTCAAAAGTTTGATAATGCATCTCTGCATCAAACATATCCATGGCTACAGGAAAGAAAGTGTTAGTCATGTAACCCTGTATAATTTCATTACACGTCAAAGATCCCTGTGGTGGCAAATAGACATTAAACCAACAATTTTGCACGAAAAAAGGCTTAAAAAAAGGAAATCCTTGAAGATGATCCCAATGTGGATGTGTAATGAATATATTACCGCATT
>JAYPYN010000203.1:328-958 GCA_038154605.1 Balneolaceae bacterium | reverse complement strand
TCTAAAACATGATTTCCTAAATTTCTAACTCCTGTCCCACAATCAATAATTAATAGCTCATCGAGTCCATCAATTAAAATTTCAAAACAAGTTGTATTTCCACCAAATGCCATATTTTGAGGGTTTGCACAAGGCGTAGATCCTCTTACTCCCCAAAACTTTAGATTAATTTTAGATTTCAAAATTGTCCTAATTATAAAGAATAAACTTTTACGGTTTAATCGGTTTTAATTAAAACTAACAATATGAAGTAAAAAAATATTATAACCGAATAGAATTAGAAAATTTTACAATTTAAAACTAGTCTAAAGTAAACTATTCGTTTGTACCTTTGAGATCGTTAATCTTATCAACTATAACAGATATCTTACGCTTATTTTTAACGATTGATTCTACAGCTAAATCGATTTTAGTTTGTAGCTCATCTCTTAATTTATTGCCTTTATTAGTTGGTTTAAAATATGTCTGAGCTTCTTCGAACTGTATCATTTCTGATTCAAGGGTAGCTACCGTCTTGCGCAAAGATTCAAGTTCTTTTTGATATTTTATTATTTCCTTCCTTGCAGGTGGCGCTATTCCTTCGGATGCTAATTTTCTATCCATTCCAGAATTAGCACCAGAACTTCGGAA
>JAYPYN010000203.1:0-207 GCA_038154605.1 Balneolaceae bacterium | reverse complement strand
TGCCCAATTTTTTTGAATTCAGCTTGAATTTTTTTTGCTTCATTTACAGCGGAGGAGGCATCATCCGACTCAATTAAGAGTGCCAATTTTGCAATTAGTTCTCTTTTGGTTGAGAGATTTTCTTTTTGATCGTGCCGTATAGTCTTAAAATGTTCTCTCCTTTTGTTGTAAAAAGTATCCATTGCTTCTTTAAATTGATTCCATACC
>JAYPYN010000202.1:0-3337 GCA_038154605.1 Balneolaceae bacterium | reverse complement strand
AAGCTACATATTAAAAAAGTTTGTTTTTCGAGAATAAATAAGTGCCTAGCATTTAAGAATGAAGAAAATAAGACGATTTAATACATATAACATTCTTTAAATGGTGTATCTCAAACAATGACTAACTGTCAGCCAACTCGAAATTTAATCTTATTTAAAGTTTCAGCTTTGATGCTATATGTGTGTACCCGATTATGGATAAATCATCCCTTTGTATATGGCGAATACTCTATTAATGAAAACGATATGACTTATGAGAACGTACATACCTATTGTGATGATGGCTCGGACTTAGAAATTGAATCATACTCGATGGAATCTTTAAAAATGCACACTAATTTTTTATGCTATGTACCATAAATCACTACTATTATTACTCTTTATAATCACTACTAGTATAAGTTATGCTCAAGAAATGTACCTTTCTATTTCTGGTATGGGTGTAGCGGTGGCTAGTGGAGACAATCGAAATAGTTACGACATATGGATTAAACCCGAAAACGATGCTAAAATGGGAGAAATTCAAATTTTTGATGCGGGTCTTGGAGGAGCAGTTGACCTAATAACACAAGGTAGAGCCAATACCACTACCCATTTCAATGTTTTTCCATTTGATGAACTTTATTCTCTAACGTCTACCTCCATTAAGGCAAAAAAAACACCTACTATGGCTATTGCGGAATTAAAGGCAAAAAATGAAGAACGCTTTAAAAATCGATGGGTATCACTTTCAGAAATAATTCCAGATGGTAATGGATATGTGATTAGAGTTACCACCGACAAAGGTGATGATGTTAACAGCTTTAACTTTAGAGTGGTATCTAATACAGGGGAAATTTTAAATTCAAATTCATGGAAAATAATCACCGTAGATCTTTCTGTAGGTTTACATGGTTCTTCTGCAAACACCTTGTTTCAATTAAAGCCTTATTTTATAGGAAATGATTACTCATCACCTGCATTAATCATAAATGGTGAAGAAGATTCGAAAGCAAAAAAAATTGATACTTTTGGTACTACCTATAAATTAGCTAGCACCAAATTGCCCTTATCCAATTTTGGATTAGAAAATAAATGGGTTATTCAAATTAATGGTTCGTCTCAGCGATTAAATACCTTAACTATTTATGGAGCAGAACAACCCGTACTTTGGGAATTTAATCCTGTAGTTATTTACAACTATACAGTACCTGAATTGAATGTTCGAGAAATTGAGTCGCCACAATGCACCGATAAATCTTTTGAACTTTCGGGAAATTTATTTTCTAATATTGATTTAGAAAAAGCTCAATGGATTCATAAAAATAAACGTATTGCAACCGGAACTAAACCTACAATAAGTTTTAACGATAGAGGTACAATTCCCATTCAGGTATTAATACCTAATGACAGATCTTATTTTCCAGAATATTGGACATACCAACAAAAAGTATTTGTTAATACCCCACCCATTGCAAAGCTTTATTCCCCAAAAAATATAGTTTCTCCATCAGAAAAGCTTATTCTTAGCGGTGATGAAAGTTATGACTTAGAAGGACGAAATATTGAGTATACATGGTTTGTGAATGGCACAAGACGTAGTAACCAACCCACCTACACTTTTGTAAATACCGTATCAGGATTTTATACCATTTCCCTTCAAGTATTTGATGGAGGTACCTCAACCAAATGTAGCGTTTCTGAAGAATCTGTTGTGGTGCGAGTGAATACAAAACCATATGCCGAAATTTCTGTTCCTCCCGTTTCAGGAACGAATGAAGCTATTTCAATTGAAGTGAAACATGCCGTAGATTCCGATAACGATAACTTAACCTATTCATGGGAAGGTATTGGTGTATTGTCAAATTCTAATGAAGAAAGGGTAACCGTTTCGCACTCTCAGCCAGGTGTTTATCCTGTACGCTTAACTGTAAATGACAACACTGGTTCAAAAAATGCTACTTTTACGGTAAATACAGTATATGAGATTAATGCCGCTCCAGAACCTAAATTTACAGCTAAAGATTATATCGCTCCTGGAGATGTTATCACTTTAAATTCAATTGAAACACTTGACCCAAATGTTGATGATCTAGTATTTACTTGGTTTTTGGATAAGGTCATTGTTTCAAATTCCGATATCACCTCATTATCGCTTGATACCCCAGGCGTATATGAAATAACCTTAATGGTTGATGATCAACGTGGGGCATCCAATTCTGTACAAACATTAACAAAACTAGTTACTGTAAATGCACCGCCTAAGCCAATTATTACAGCAGTACCTTCTACAAGTAAGGCATCCGTGGAATTTACAGCAAATCAAAGTTTCGATACAGAAAGCGAAATTGAATCTTATTTGTGGGATTTTGGGGATGGAAACAGAGCCTCTGGGCCATCTGTAAAACATACATATCAAAGAACTGGCACATTTACGGTAAAATTAACCGTTGATGATGGTTCTAATCTTAGAAACAGTGTTCAAACATCAGAACATCTTCTAGTAGTCAACAGCTTTCCTAAAGCATTATTTAATGCTCCAGAAGTAGTAGGGCCGAGGCAGACATTTACAATCGATGGTTCTAAAAGTACCGACAAAGAAGGTTCTATTAGTACATATGAATGGTATTTAAATGGATTAACATTAGGAACTGGGGATAAACAAACTCTAGCATTAGATACTCCAGGATTACATAGTATAGCACTTTTAGTTACTGATAATTCTGGGTTTGAGGACGCAAAAGGATTTATTTCAAAACAAATACGAGTGAATCAACCGCCAGTGGCTAGATGGAGAACAAACCCACAACAAATTATACCTCAAAAAGAAATAACATTTATTGCCGATCAGTCTTTTGATATTGATGGCACAATAGAAACCTATAAATGGCAGTTCGAAGACGGTACGATTCTAAAAGGAGAAACGGTAACACATACTTTTGATGAAGCCGGAGAGAAACACTTTTCATTAACCGTAATAGATAATGATAGTGTTGAAAATTCATCTACTACAATAAATGGAATGGTTAATGTAAACCATGCACCAAAGATAGTAACAGAACACATTGTACGTTCTAATTCCATAGATGTGCGATTAGATGCCTCCAAAAGCTACGATTTAGACAACAATGCCCTATTTTTTGAATGGATTTTACCTGACGGATCAAAAAGAAATGAATCTGCATTTACTTGGAGAGCTCCAAAAGCTGGAGCGCACTTTATTACATTAAGTGTAACCGATAAATTAGGGCTAGAAAATAGCAGAGCTAATGAAGCAGTAACCGTAATTATTAACGAACCTGTGAAAGCCGTTGTTGATTCACTAATTACATCATGTACTGGCCAAGCTATTTCATTT
>JAYPYN010000201.1:0-3355 GCA_038154605.1 Balneolaceae bacterium | reverse complement strand
GACATGGAGATCTAAACAAAAATCTGGAAACGACACCTTGGAAAGCAAAAATAGATGATTTTAATGATAAGGCATCGAAATACTTGAGTAGTGTGAAGGCTCATAATAACGAATTAGAAAAACTCAAATTTTATATGGATACACTAGACCTTATCAAGCGTACAGAGAGTGATGTATTAACCTACTTAATTGAACTCAACCGTGAAGAAATAAATTTTCAGAATCTATTTGATGAAAGTTACTCCAAAGCATTGGTTGAATTTGATAGATCTCGCTACAGAGATTTGAACAGTTATCAAAAGTCAATAGATATAAATATTGCCAAAATCGAGACATCAATTAGAAAACGTAGAGATCTTGCTGTAAAGATAGCTAAAGATCTAAAAAAAGCAACAGATGAGTACAGATCAAAAAACATTTTAGATGTAATGCGACCTTTGATTAAAACCATATATATTTTTCAAAAATATGAGGCAGATCTTCAAGAATTTATCGCTAAAAACGTAAATGACCCTGCCAACAAAGAAATAAGTAGAGCTCCGGCAATGCATTTAAAGCTCGATGGAAGTGAAGCACACCTTCAAAATGATGATCAATTAAAGAGATCATTGATAAAAGGTATGGATGGTAACTATGGGAAACAAACCATTTCTTACAACGCTATTCTCCACAATATTTCCGTAATTAGAGGAAGGCTAAAAAATAATTATTATGAGGATTTCGAAATGTTCAAAAAAGACATGAATTATCTAGAGGAAATGAATCAATCGGCTTCAAAGATTGCGTCTGAAATTGTCGATGTTCAATCAATCTTTGAGAGTGAGATTGATAAAGGAACAGCGTCAACCACCAAAAAAGTACTTAAAGTACTAACCAATAAATATGTAGGCACAGGTTTATATACTCTTGTAGACCCAAAAAAGATTGATGATTCATCTCCACTTAATCAAAAAACTATTTTGAAGATGAGAGAGCAACTACACGAATTAAATAATGATATGGTATTTGGCCCTCACACCAATGGTTATTAATTTTTACTTCAGAATAAACCCCTAGCAACATTTTTCTATACAGGAAATTTATTTATTGCTACTTTAGAGACACATTGAAAAACAAATGTTTTAACCTATTATAATGTAAGTTTTAACAAGTTATCGGTTAAAGTAGTGCGCACAGGTATTTAATTCGGCTATACGCCAGTTGACCTGTTTCTTGTAATTTGAAAGATCAGTGACTGCCCGATCATTACCACAGGGAAATTATTGGAAAAAATAATTGATTCGATAGAGCGGGTTCCTGAATACAATGATATAAATAAACTCTGCAAATTGCCGTATTTTCCAGGAACAGATTAATTCAAATGAGAATGCCAAAACTCATCGAAGTTCTATGGTTATCATAAATAGAGGCTAACTTTAGATAATTTAGTAGATTGAGTTTCACCAAAAGCATTGGCCTGCATCAACAGGTAGTTCGCTTCGTCGGTAATCTCCACTGCTGTTAACCATCCACCGCCATAGCAATGCGTGTCAATGCACATGTAATTATTTTCAAAAAGAACGTTGTCTTGAGGGCAATGTCCATGAATGATTGTTTTAGATGAAATATGCGGCTTGTCGGGCATACATTTTTTCCATCTCAGCTCATCTTCATTTTGTTCTCCCACAGGCTTATCTGGGTGAATCGGGGCATGACAAAATATATGAGATTCGAGCTCAACATAATCCTCACAGGAATTAAGAAAATCCCAAATTGCAGCTGGTATGCGCTCCATTGATGAAAAAAGATGATGCAGGTGGTAGGAATCTAACGTCGAATCACCTCCGAATCGCAGCCATGTTCTAAAAACGTCCTCATCATACTTTGAACCAATCATATACTCTTCATGATTGCCTTTGATAAAGCGGGTATTACATTGATTTTTCAATTGAATAAGTTGATCGATAACGCCCGCTGATTCAGCGCCACGGTCAATATAGTCGCCTAAGAAAACCAACGTATCATGCTGATCAAAATCAATCATTTTGAGTAATGCTTGTAGTGGTTTCAAATGACCATGTATATCGCCAAAGGCAAATATTCTATTCATTATTCCTTCTTTATATATCGAGGGTATTCACTTTCCTATACTAGTCCAGTCGAAAGGAATATGAATCCAAGAGTCGCCTTTAAGTACATCCTGGATTGAAGTGTTATTCAAAATTCTATTTGCTTGATGAATCAAAGCATTGAGCTTTTGATAGGGATCACCTTTAATATACTCCGTGCGAAAACCACGTTGCCTATCTAGTTTTCTCTGACGTATCGCCCATTCTAGTAAATTCAAATGCTCTGTACCATGGCATATCGTTATCGAAAGTGTCTCAAACCCCTTTTGGGTTTTCCGAATTTCAATTTCAATCGTAATTTCAACTGTTTCTTTTTTGAAGGTGAACCTGTAGCCATCATTAAGCATTGGGTGAGTATGCTCAACGACATGCCCACAATCTCTGTGAAAGCCCATCTTTGGCAAGATTAAACTGTCAATGCATTCTTTAAACCGAGAAATATCTTCTTCACTGTAGATTGAATTAGACATATAGCTTTACCTCTACCGGCAAGAAGTTCTTAATTAGATTTTTTAAGAAAAGTTCAGAGTGTTCAGTCATCAAACTTTTTAAAGCATATCAATACATGTTCTTAGCTATCATTGAACTTTACAGAGCATTCTTCACGCTATGTGCCCTTAAGAGGTCATAGGTGGGTTGCGTCGCATTGATTTCGGAATTCAAAAGGAAAGTATCCTCTGCTCGCATTTATCCCGCTAGTTCATAAAATTGATCAAAAACAGATTGTTTTCCGCTCCATTCCTTTCGCCTTTTTGCAGCAGCAAACGCCAAGGCTCAATACCGGCGATGGTGCTAGATACTTGCAAGATGTCTCTTTTGATCCGCCGATTTGAGGGCTCAAAGTATATCAAGGGAAACGGATACACGCGACACATATATGAGTCACCCCCTTTGCAAGTTATTTTTTTGATGATGATATCGTTAGATAGAAGTTACAGTCATATTTTCGGCATCGAAACACAACCTATCGTTGGGTGGATCAATCACCACCTTGCTTCATATAATGAAAGGCGAGCAAACGGTTTCATTTTGGCATCTAGACGACTATTGTTCAGATGGTTTAATTGTTGAGGTTCCAAGAAAATGAACTGAGAGAGGTTCTACAAAGTGATGGAGTGCTGTCGTTTTCTAGGAGCCGGATGGCGGTAGTTCCGCCTGTCCGATTCTACTAGGGCTCTGCCAGAGTAATCTGGGAGTTATAGCCGAATTTTGTGTATGGGGCAGATATGAACATTATTCGGTGCTTG
>JAYPYN010000200.1:652-3475 GCA_038154605.1 Balneolaceae bacterium | reverse complement strand
TAATAACCAATTAATTAGTATGCAATGGACTGGCCATGAACCATCCAATGAATTTCGAAGCATATATACCATCAATTGGTCTCAAAAAATTGAAGATTTTAAAGGCGCTCTACAACATTTTAATGTACCCGGCCTAAATTTTATGTATGCCGATATTGAAGGGAACATTGCCATGTATTCTTCTGCTAAATTACCTATTAGAACGGGAAACAAAATTAACCTTAGACGAGGCTGGAACCCTGATGATGATTGGAAGGGATATATACCAAGAGATAAAATGCCTTATGTTGTAAATCCAAAAAATGGTTGGATTGCGAATGCAAATAACGCAATTACTTCACAGAATTATCCATATTACATTACTAGTTTTTGGGAGCATCCTTCAAGAATTGAACGCATAACTTCCGTGCTTTCATCCGATAGCAGTATTACAGAAGAGGATATGATACGTTTACAAAATGATACTTTTTCTTCATTTGCTGCCACGGTTGTACCTACTGTAATAGAAGTTTTAGGTAGCCAAAATGAATTTGATTTTTCAATAGCAACTTCTTATTTAAAAAATTGGGATTATAATTACACACTAAATTCTACTGCAGCATCAATTTTTGATATTTTCTTCACAAAATTAACTGAAAACACATTAAAAGATGAATTTGGGAACAAGGCATATGATATTATCATAGAACATGAATCAATTCCTGTTCGAACAATGACAAAATTTATTCAAGATTCATCATCTTTCTTTGACAATATTACTACCCAAGAAATTGAAACTAAGGATGATATAATATTGAAATCGATGCAAGAAACTTTAGTTTTTCTAAACGATTCACTAGGTTCCGAACCTTTTGAATGGCGCTGGGAACAACTGCATACCATTTCATTTAAACCCTTTTTTTTAAATAAAATAGCGTCACAATCTAATCCTCCTTTTGGTCTTCCCACTATTGTTGAAAATGTATTAAGTAAAGGACCTTATCCAGCAAAGGGTAACGGCATGAGTATTAATAATGGCCGATATAATTGGAAAAAACCCTTTGAAATGACACTTGGCGCATCATTACGTAGAATTATTAACCTATCAGATTTACGTAGCTCAAAATCAATATTACCAACTGGTCAATCTGGGAATCCACTCTCTCCACATTATGATGATCAAACGGAAATGTGGTTAAACGAACAATATAAATTATTTCACCATACTGACAGCATAGGGGCTATAACAAAGGTTTTTACTACCACTTTTTCACCCTCGGAAACTAATTAAAATATAACAAATACATTTACTACAATTTTAATTTTCATTCATTTTAAGCAAGAACATTACAAAGAGTTTTGTTACTATAACATATAAAAAAAAGAGATTTATTTATTCATGGGAATTCGTTCAGTACTTTTGGCTTTAGTACTATTAACTTTTTTTGGGCTTACAAAGGGGGATAGAAAAAACCTCCCCATTACTATCAAGCATCAAAACTCTTTAATTGATTCATTAGTAGAACATACTTCATTAGAAGAAAAAATCGGACAATTATTTTTTGTTCCTGTACATGGAGAGTATTTAGCCAGCGATGATAAACGCTATAAGGATATTACCGATTTAATCACCGAAGATCATATAGGCGGAATAATATTTATGCGAGGTGATATTTATGGGCAAGCAGTACTTACAAACAAATTGCAACAGTTAAGTGATATTCCATTATGGATAACACAAGATATGGAGTACGGTGCAGCTATGAGAATTTCTGGCACCACTAAATTCACACCTGCAATGGGAGTGGCTGCTACTGCTAATACAGATAATGCCTTTATGATGGGAAAAATAACGGCACGAGAAGCAAAAGCTATGGGCGTTCATCAAATTTTTGCGCCAGTTCTTGATGTTAATAACAACCCTAGAAACCCAGTTATAAATGTTCGATCTTTCTCAGGCGATCCTGCAATTGTATCAGACTTTGGAGTTGCTTTTATGGAAGGGGTTCAAAGTGAAGGAATAATTGCTACTGCAAAACATTTTCCTGGACATGGAGATACAAATAAAGATTCGCATCTCGATCTTCCAGTATTGAATCATGATTATTCTCGTTTAGATTCTGTAGAATTAATACCCTTCCGTAGAGCAATAAATAATGGAATTAAAAGTATAATGAGTGCTCACATCTCATTTCCTAAAATAAATACTAATTCAGAAATTCCAGGAACACTAGACAAAAAAATCATAGGTGATATACTGCTTGATTCTCTCCAATTCAAAGGAGTTGTAGTTACCGATGGTCTTGAAATGAGTGGAATTACAAAGAAATTTTCGCCTGGTCGTGCAGTGGTAAAAGCATTACATGCTGGTGCAGATATTATGCTTATAAGCCCAGATATACATACCGCAATATCAGAAATACTTGCAGCCATAAAGAAGGGTGAAATTACAGTTGAACGCATCATCAAAAGTTATAGGAAAATTATTCAATGGAAATTAGAAATGGGATTGTTCGATCATGATAATCAAATTGACATCCACGCATTAGATCAAATATTAAATACTAAAACCCATCAGGCTGAAGCGGATAGAATTGCGCGAGAATCTATTACAATCCTTAAAAATGAAGGAAGTATTCTTCCCATAGATCCAACTAAGCACCAACGCGTATTATTGGTTTCAATAGCCGATGATAATAATGGGAGTACCGGTAATTTATTCGCTCGGTCATTAAAAAAATATCATCCGAACGTAAGTGTTAGTGTATTTGATAATAGATCGGATAATGATGATATGGAGAATATTCTTCGTCAGGCTCGTACTTCCGACTTAATTATCATAGG
>JAYPYN010000200.1:0-642 GCA_038154605.1 Balneolaceae bacterium | reverse complement strand
GTCAAATTTATTAAGAATAACTTTCAAATCATCTTTAAAATTTGCAAAATCTATCCAGCTTCCAAAAAATCACCGCATTTTCCTTAGGAAACTACTACGATTAGATAAAAAATTTATCCTTACCATGTTTGGTAATCCTTATTTAGTGAGTGAATTAGCAAATACTCAAGTTCATGTTATGGCATGGTCTAACGATGAACACCAAATACATGCCGCATCATCATCTCTTTTTGGTGCATCACATGTTTCTGGAAAATTACCCATACAAATACCAAATATGTACTCTATTGGGGATGGCTTGTCCTTTGAACAATCCATTCTTAGATATGGAGAGCCAGAAGATGTGGGTTTAAACTCCCAAAAATTATATAAGATCGACGAAATTCTTAAAGAAGCAGTATTAGATTCCGTATTTCCTGGTGCAGTAGCTGCTGTTGTTAAAAATGGAGTTCTCGTATATAAACAAGCAGAGGGATACCACACCTATAACAAAATTCGCAAAGTTACAGACACCGATGTATTTGATTTAGCATCAATTACAAAGATTGCAGCAACTACTACTGCTGTAATGAAATTAATTTCTGATGGTAAATTACATTTAGATGATACTATAAAAAAATACATCCCAGAATATAATACCCC
>JAYPYN010000199.1:0-3483 GCA_038154605.1 Balneolaceae bacterium | reverse complement strand
CCACTATACCACGCGATAAAAAATTCCATCATGTAAGCAAAACCAACCATGGTTCCTGTTACCATGATGATGATATTCATCTTCTCCATGTGATCGTCAGTCATGATGTCTTTCATGCCGTAAATTTTTCTTGCTACAAGCATAAGCGTTAATACCATCGCAAAACCAGAGAAAATTGCACCAGCAACGAAATATGGAGGAAATATAGTTGTATGCCATCCTGGAATCATAGATACGGCAAAGTCAAAAGATACAATAGTGTGAACCGATAGTACTAGTGGAGTAGCGAGGCCAGCTAAGGTCATGTAAGCCTTCTCATAGTTCCACCAAGCACGGCTACTTCCTGTCCATCCTAGGGCAAAAATACCATAAGCAAATTTTCTTATTTTATCTGTTGCTTTATCTCTTAAGGTTGCTAAGTCTGGTACTAAACCTACATACCAGAATAATAGTGAAACGGTGAAATAGGTTGAAACGGCAAATACATCCCACAACAAAGGAGAATTAAAATTTGGCCACATCGCCATTTGATTTGGAACTGGGAAAACCCAATAAATCACCCAAATCCGACCCACATGAATGGCAGGGAATACCCCTGCACACATTACAGCAAAAATGGTCATCGCTTCAGCAAATCGGTTAATTGCCGTTCTCCAATCCTGTCTAAATAAGAAGAGTATCGCTGAAATCAAGGTTCCTGCGTGTCCGATACCGACCCACCATACGAAGTTGATAATTGCCCATCCCCAACCTACGGGATTATTTAGTCCCCAAACACCAGTACCTTCCCATATCAAATAACCAATGGAAATTAAGAGCAGACCAAGAAGTGCATTTGCCGGTAACATAGCAAGATACCAGCCCTTTGGTGTTGGTTTGAGGTTTACATCGGTAACTAGTTTAGTAATACTGGCAAAATCGTGATCGCCTTTTACTAGTGCCGGTTCCGGTATGTATTCGTATTTACTCATTAGTGGGCGTATTCCTCGTTAGTTTCTTTCGTCACCAAAGCTGGATTTGGATTAGTCAATTTCGCTATATAAGAAGTACGTGGACGAACATTTAATTCTTCAAGCATTAAATAGTTACGTTCATTGTGTTTCATTGCTACTACTTCACTTGTTTCATCGGTTAAATCACCAAAATAAATGGCATCGGCAGGGCATGCTTGCTGGCAAGCAGTTTGAACTGTGCCGTCTTTAGGTTTTGGATAACCAGTTTCAATTTTAGTATTTATCTTTGCTCGATTTACACGCTGCACACAGTACGTGCACTTTTCCATAACTCCTCTAAATCGAACAGTAACCTCAGGATTCATAGCCATTTGTATAATATCTGGATCTTCTCCTGTAGTGAGGTATTCTTTTGGATAATTGAAGAAATTGAATCTTCTAACCTTGAATGGACAGTTATTTGCACAATATCGTGTTCCAATACATCGGTTGTAGGTCATTTGATTCATGCCGTCATCGCTATGTGTAGTTGCTGCAACTGGACACACTTGTTCACAAGGTGCCAATTCGCAATGCATACATGGAACTGGTTGATGTACTGCTTGTGGATTTTCAACGTCTCCTAAATAATAACGATCGGTTCTAATCCAATGCATCTCACGTCCACGCATAACTTCACGCTTACCTATAACTGGGATGTTATTTTCTGATTGGCAAGCAATGATGCATACACCACAACCAAAACATGAATTTAGGTCAATGGCCATTCCCCATTGTGGTTCGCCTTCAACAGCAGTTTGCTCATTAAACAACGAAATTGGCTGATCTTCACCTAATTTAGCAGCTTCCTTCATCCCTGGAACTGCATATTTATGAATAGATTTGAAGGTAGCGTAATCTGGCTTTTCTTTGTATTTCTTTAAGGTAGCCTGTCTGTACATGTCTCTGCTTTCAAGACTGTGGTGATCTTGAACACATGCAATTTCATAGGTTGCATTAGTTAAAGAGACTTTGGCAGCATTAAAAAGCAATGCTCCAGTAGTTCTAGCTGGATATACATTCACTCCACCAGAAGTAGCTTTCTTATCTAGCAGTTGAGAGGCTTTTGTTTGCACATCAGCTACTCGACCTATACTTTCTCTTCCGTAGCCTGTATGTATGGTTATGGAATCATCTGCATGTCCGGGTTGAATCCATACTGGAATTGAAATGTTGGTACCGTTTACATCAATCGAAATTACTTGCTGTTCAGCTTCTCCAAGGTAATCGCTTGTGTTAATACCAATAGATGCAGCGGTATTTGAACTTATGAGTGCGACATTATCCCAAGTGATTTTAGTAATAGGATCAGGTAATTCTTGTAACCAACCTAAATTAGCAAAACGTCCATCATAAGTAGAATTATCTGCTTTTATAACAACTTCAATTCCATCTATAGATGTTGAGGGTGCTGGTTTCACGGATTTTATAGTACTGCTTGAAGATGAAAAGCCGTCAAGAACGTCAATTCCATCATGCAGGATGTCTAGCCATCGGTTTTCAAAATTTCGCGAGTATTTCTTTTTAAATGAGGTTCTAACTAATTCGTAACCAATCGCTTTTCCATTGTTTACAATGGCCCCAAGAAATTCAATTTCTGATAATGTATCGTGTAATGGTTGGATTTGAGGCTGTATGACAGAGCGAGCACCACCGAAAGAGTAGCCATCTCCCCATGCTTCTAGATAATGGGAACGACCAAGATGCCATGTTGCAACTTTTGCAGTTTCATTATGGTAGGTATCAAGATGTATTACTTCCGATGCATTTGATAAAGCAGATCCAAAATTAAGGTCAGATGGGGCAGTATATACTGGGTTAGACCCAATGATTACTACAGTGTCAAAGTCACCTGCTGCGATCTTTGCAACGGTTTCAGAAAATACTTTTTTATTATCCTGATTATCAAAATGCGGAACATTTAAATATTGTACTGTTTTACCTGTATTGTTTAAGGCGCTATTAATGGCGGCAGCAACAGCGTGTATTTCAGGAGCGTGATCAAATCCAACCGAAATAGTAGATTTGCCTTTATTTTTTTCTAAATCATCTGCTAAAGCAAGTACAAATTCAGAATCACTAAATTGGTTAGAAACAGATGAAAAGTTATTTAATCCCCTAATTCGAGAGGATAAGGAGCCAGCAAGAGCATTTACAAAATCTGATAGTTCACTTGCTTTTACTTTTAATCTATTGTCTGCGAAGGAGCCTGTAAGACTAAATCCATTTTCTATAGAATAGATACGGCTCATCGAATCTGATGTACTTGTTACCTTTCTTCTGGATGTAATCTGTTTTGAATATTCGACATTATTAGGATGAGTTGGTGCTAAGAAATCATCATCTAAACTTACAACCACATCCGCATTCGCAAAATTATAGTACGATCTTAATCTTGAGCCAAAGGCAATGTTATTCCCTTCTATGGAATTGTCTTCACCAAAAGGTTCATATGTAACCCAAGATGCATTTTTGAATTTTTTTAGTGCCT
>JAYPYN010000198.1:674-3578 GCA_038154605.1 Balneolaceae bacterium | reverse complement strand
CCTATTTTCTTTGGTTTGGCAGGAGTTTGTGTTTCCCAATCTATTTGATATTTGTTTTTCTTTGCATCATCAAAACTTAGATAAACCTTTTTTTCTCTTCTATTTGAATGATCAATCCGAAGATTTTCGTATTCCAACTTCACCTTTTCAGTCAACGGTTTTGCTTTATCACTTAAAAGTTCACTACAAATAGCTACCGATCTCGAAGCATCATTTATATGTATGACTGGAGCCGAATAAGTTGGATCAATTTTAACTGCTGTATGAATTCTTGACGTTGTAGCTCCACCAACAATTAACGGCGTCTTCATCCCTCTTTTTTCCATCTCGGTTGCAACACCAACCATTTCATCTAAGGATGGGGTAATTAATCCACTTAAGCCAATTACATCTGCATTTATCTCAAGTGCCTTATCAAGGATCATGTTTGTTGGAACCATTACTCCTAAATCAACAATATCAAAATTGTTACATGCTAAAACTACGCCCACAATGTTTTTCCCAATATCATGAACATCTCCTTTAACCGTGGCTAACAACACTTTAGAACGCTCTTTTATACTCTTATTTTTTGCTTTTTCTTCTTCCAGAAATGGAGTCAAATAGGCTACGGCTTGCTTCATTACACGCGCACTTTTCACCACTTGGGGTAGAAACATTTTTCCTTCTCCAAAGAGATCGCCCACAATGTTCATTCCATCCATGAGCGGGCCTTCTATCACTTCTAATGGACTGCCAATTTTCTGTCGAGCTTCTTCCGTATCCGATTCGATAAATTCCGTAATTCCTTTTACTAAAGAAAAACTCAAACGCTCCTCTACCGAGTTATGTCTCCATTCCTGCGTTTGTTTTTCCTTAATTTCTCCCGTTCCTTGGAACTTGTCAGCAATTTCAAGAAGACGTTCTGTTGCATCGTCTCGTCGATCAAGTAACACATCTTCTACACGTTCCAGTAATTCTTTTGGAATTTCATCATATACTTCTAGTTGAGATGGATTTACGATCCCCATATCCATTCCATGCTGAATCGCGTGGTACAAAAACGCAGAATGCATGGCTTCTCGGACAAGATTATTTCCACGGAACGAGAATGACACATTACTTACACCACCAATCACGTGAGCTCCAAGTAAGTGTTCACGAATCCATTTTGCAGTAAGGAAATAATCGAGGGCATTTCGGCGATGTTCTTCCATCCCAGTAGCTACTGGGAAGATATTTGGATCGATGATGATGTCGGATGGATGAAACCCAACTTGTTCCACTAAAATCTTGTACGATCGGCTGGAAATTTCGATTCTTCGTGCTAAAGAATCCGCCTGGCCATCTTCATCAAAAGCCATTGCAATTACAGCAGCCCCAAAACGCCGAATGATTTTAGCTCTTCGGATGAACTCCTCTTCCCCATCTTTCAGACTGATAGAATTCACCACTCCTTTGCCTTGAATGCATTTCAATCCCGCTTCAATCACTTCCCATTTCGAGGAATCTATCATGATCGGAATTCGAGCGATATCTGGTTCTGAAGCAATTAAATTCAGGAACGTGGTCATTTCCTGAGCAGAATCCAACATCCCTTCATCCATATTCACATCCAGGATTTGCGCTCCCCCTTCTACCTGATCTCGAGCTACCTCCAATGCCGTCTCATAATCTTCTGCTTTAATCAAGTTCAGAAAACGTTTGGACCCTGTCACATTGGTTCTCTCTCCTACATTTACAAAATTAGAATCGGGAGTTACAACTAGAGGTTCTAGTCCGCTTAATGTGATAGGATTAGGTTTCAATAACTAATGTGCTCCATAGCGATAAAACGAGGCTTGTAGTCCTTCACAATCTCCGTCATCCTTTTAATGTGAGCTGGACCAGAGCCACAACATCCGCCAATAATATTGATAAGGTTTTCATCCAGATATGCTCGTACTTCTTCCCCCATCGTATCGGCATCTTGATCGTATTCACCGAATGCATTGGGTAGCCCCGCATTTGGATACGCACTAATAAAGAAAGGTGATTTACTAGCGATATTCTGCAAATATGGTTTAAGATCTCGAGCCCCAAACGAACAATTAAGCCCAATAGAAAGTAGAGGCATGTGAGAAAGAGAAATCAAAAAGGCCTCTAAGGTTTGGCCAGATAACGTTCTGCCGCTTTTATCGGTTATAGTTCCAGAGATCATTAATGGTACCTCTTTCCCGATTTCATCAAACAATTCAGATATACCATAAAGCGCTGCTTTTGCATTCAGCGTATCGAAAATGGTTTCAATCAGTAGTGCATCCACTCCACCATCCATTAAACCTCTTGCTTGGTCTTTGTAGGCTTCAGCAAGTTGATCGAAGGTAATAGCTCTATATTCTGGCCGGTTTACATCCGGCGAAAGAGAGGCGGTTTTATTAGTTGGACCAATTGCTCCAGCTACAAATCTTGGATTTTCTGGATTCTGGTCGGTGTACTTGATACAAGCTTCTTTCGCTATTCTGGCCGATTCGAAATTGAGCTCATATACAATGTCCTGGAGCTCATAATCAGCTTGTGCTATAGAAGTTCCACTAAAAGTGTTTGTTTCAATAATATCTGCCCCTGCTTCCAAATATTCCTCATGAATTTCTTGAATGATATCAGGACGTGTTAAACTGAGGATATCGTTGTTCCCTTTCAATTCAACGTTGGAATCCGTAAAACGATCACCTCGAAAGTCGTCTTCGGAAAGTGTATAGCGTTGAATCATGGTACCCATAGCACCATCCAATACTAACACTCGTTCTTTTAAAAGGTCTGATATGTTCACTCTACTATTGGTTAGCTTATTAACAAAGAGCGAAAGATGAATCACTTATCTTTCTTGGTTAATTTGGTAACAAATACCATACCAAGTGGGATTTAGCACCTTTAGCTCTAGCG
>JAYPYN010000198.1:0-664 GCA_038154605.1 Balneolaceae bacterium | reverse complement strand
GTTGCCAAGACATCAACGGGCCCATTCCCTCAGTCTTTCTTAATAAGCATTGATAACGATTGTTAAGATAGTATATCCCAAAGTTATGATCAATTATAGCAAATTATAATTTAGTGGTTAAAGCAACATGTATTTTTCCATTGCTTAATGCTTCATTAGGTGATAGTGCATAGGTGAATTTCAACCGACCTGTACGTACTTTATAACTTAAACCAAATCCTAGAGATGTAATAAGTTCTGATGTTTTAAATTGATTGTTGGTCTCGGTGATTAATTTGGGTCTATAAAACCATCCAAAAGCGGTAAAACCGAATAGGTAAGAGGACGGATTGGTGAGAAATCTATATTCAAGATCTCCCCATATCATTTGCGAAGCTTGGAATTGTTCTTCCGTAAATCCACGAAGAGAATTCGCTCCTCCGAATCTAAGCAAATCAATATCAGTGTAAGTATCACTGATTAACAAAAAAGAATTCACTTTGGAAGCAATCAAACTTTGCCTGCCTATAGGAAAAAATTTAGCTACCTCCACTTGTACCGACTGCTGCCTAAACGCACGAACGGAATCTATGTCGGCCCATTTATTTACAAACCCGAAACGGATTTCTGCGCTAAATCCCTCTCTTGGAATTTCAGTATCATACACATCGGAATAACTTATCCC
>JAYPYN010000197.1:0-3606 GCA_038154605.1 Balneolaceae bacterium | reverse complement strand
AAAGGATTCCATATCAAAAATTGATAATCGATTCCATCAATCCAAGATGCTTGAGGTCCGATGAAAAGTTGGTTTTTATCAACTCCAATGGTGGGCCAATCGTCAAAGGTAACGTCACCTTCAACTACCACCACCGAATCAACTATCATTCTATCTCTTATATCAGATGCATAAGTAACCACAAATGATTGCTCTGGAAATAATCCAGTATCGGTTTCTACTCTAATTATTCGTTGTAAGGTAGTATCAGCTTGTGAACTGCCAGTAAAACGTACCACATCAGTTTCCACCGAATTGCCTGCATGGTCGGTAATTCCATGGATGTTTATTTCATAAGTATTCTGCACTTTCAATGAAGAATCTGACTGTGCAAATAGAATAAATTGTTCATTTTCTGGAATGTATAATGGATGCGCACTATTAAGGGAGTTCCCTAAAGTATCTAAAACATTTATGTGTACAGAATCCTGTAAGAGGATATCTTCATTAAAACGTAAACGCATTCTTTTATCAGAAAATAATCCAACACCTTGCAATTTTGGGGCTAAGGTATCCACCATTTGTAGATATAATTCACCAATATTTAGTGAATCTTCCTTTGCTAAAGAAATCGTATCTACTCTAAAAGCCTGACTATACTCTCTTGGTGGTTCCCATATTTTATTTCTATTTCTATCATCAAAATAGAAGGCCTTGTAATTTCCTTCCTTTAAAAATGAAAACTTGAAATTACCACCAGTATCGGTTTCAGCGGTATAATTGTATGGTTTATTTAAGTTGATGGGAGTTCGATATAAAGCTACTTGTTTTTCCGATTCTCCTTCGCCGGTATTCGAATTTTTAATTCTCCCATTAATCGAACCCTTATCAATAACATCTCCGGTCGAAAAGGCAATTAATTTAGGGGCTCCTATCTTATTATTTTTTGTGTCGGTAACAGAGCCACTTAGAGTTAAAATTATGGTGGTAGAATCTGGCAGAGGATGATCAAACGTTATGATTAAGCGTTTTTTTTTCCATTTGGTAGTGTAACTCGCTCCAAAATCTGGTTCTATTGTAATATTGTTTTTTAAGGATGCTCGTTTAACATACTCGTCGAAAAAAAACACAACTTCGTTACCATCGAAATTTGTAGTTCCTGTTTCTGGTTGGGTGAATAATATTTGCGGTCCTTTATCATCTCTTGGTCCACCAGTAGGGCCAACTGGTGTGGCACATGTGCAAATTAGGATAGCATAAAGAGCTAGAAATGAAATTAGAAATTTACTATTCAAAACAAAGTTAAAAATTAATGGTTATCGTTGTATAATATTTTATATACTTTGGCGGTATAAGAAAATAAAATTGGGTAATTACAGAACAACTACACAGTTTACATGTTTTTGTATGATAGAATAAACTACATTATAATAATCATTATTACACTTAATTTTGGGTGCGCAGCGTATGTTTTAGATAGTGCCCAAATAAATATTAGAAAAAGTTTTGCCTCAGCTGATTATGATGGTACCGCTGCTTTGGTAAGTAAGTATAAGAATGATGGTACTTACAATCGTAAAGATGATGTGTTATTGCATCTTGAAATGGGAACCGCTACTCATTTTGCAAAAAATTATGAAGAAAGCAACGCAAGTTTTGAACGCGCAGAGTATGAAATTGAAGATTTATTCAGTAAAAGTATTACCAGAGGAATAGCATCTTTTTTAGTGAATGATAATGTGCTTGCATACGATGGAGAGGATTATGAAGATGTATACATTAATGCCTTTAAAGCACTTAATTTTATACATTTAAATAACTTGGATGCTGCTTTAGTGGAAGCAAGAAGAGTATCTTATAAACTAAATCAATTGAATTATAAATATAATAATATAATAACAGCTCTCTCTAAAGCAGATACTTCGAACGTTGATGAGAATAAGTGGAAATCAGGTAAAACTAATTTGCAAAACAGCGCATTTGGGCATTATCTAAGTACTATTCTGTTCGCTAAAACTGGAAAAATAGACGATGCCCGTATCTCTTACAATCGGTTTGTTTCATCCTCTCAAGAACAACCATCGAGAAAAAATGATCATGCAGAATCATGGTCATCTTTGGAAACAATTACCCAACCAAATAGTTACAATCTACTTATTCAGGTTTTTACTGGGCAATCACCTTATAAAACACAGCATGATTTAGAATTTTTTTTCGAAGAAACTGATATTTATTTAAAATATTCTTTACCAAAATTAAATCTTTTCAATTCCTCTGTTTCTACCGTGAGAATTTCTATCAATGAATCGGAAACAAATAAAATATTACATACTATTGAGCATTTAGATGTAGTAGCAAAAGAAGTATATAAAGTAAAAGAACCCATAATATATGCCCGAACTATTGTGCGCGCATCACTTAAAGCTATTGCTGCACAAGCAACTAGTAAGGAAATGGAAGAAAAAGACGAAACTTTAGGTAAAGTTTTTAAATTTTTAGGGAATATGGCTCAAGATGCTACTGAAAAAGCAGATTTACGAGGTTGGCAAACTATGCCAGGTGCGGTGCATGGAACCGTTTTAAAACTGCCCATTGGCACTCATACAATTACAGTTGAATATCTATCCGATTCTAGGGAAGTGGTGCATACCGATATACAAGAGGTGACCATACAAACAGAATCTGGTTTAGAATTATTAGAATCTATTTATTGGAATTAATGATGAAATTTAAAAATCGACCTCTTAATTATGTAAATTTTGTATTAATCCTTCTTTTTTTTGGCACCTATATTAACTGTACAACATCAAAAAAAGGGATGCGCCCATCAAGCTCTTCGGATGAAATGCCTAACTGGGTAATTGATCCAGCTAAAGAAGTAAGCGAAATTAAATATCTGATGGCTGTTGGATCTGGGGACAACCTATCGGATGCACGGGCGGATGCAATGCTCAATTTAGCTCAAATTTTTAGATCCAAAGTTGAAGGAACTCAAAATCTTTATACTGAAATTTCTGAATCTACCCGAAATAACACTGATTTCACATCAAAGGAGACTATACGATTAATGAATACTGTTCGAGTTGGTGCGAGTGAAGAATTACTGAATACAGAAGTTTTAAAATCGGAACTTGGAAATGATGGCTCATATTATGTACTTGTTGGGATGAATCGAGCTGCCTCAGAACAAATATATAAGCAGGAAATCGCAAATAACTATCAAAAAATAGAACATAACATCTCTTCCGCCAATGATGCAGTAAAAATAATACAAAAACTTAGATATTTTAAAAAGAATGTTTTGCTGGCAAAGATAAATGAAAATCTAAATCAACAACTTTCGATTATAAATCCAGGAAGCGGTAAAAGTGAAAAAGCCATTGATATGGTACTTAAAGCAAAATTCCAATTTTCTCAAATACAAGATTACTCTATCATTGAAATAATTAGTGCTACAGAAAATGAAATAGTTACAAATGCTGTAGAAAGTGTTGTTCAGAAAGAAGGTTTTTTGGTCGGGAAGAATAATCCAATTTTATCTATTGAATTGACCTATAATGCGGAGGAATCCAAACTATATAGAGATGACGCAGATTTTGTGCTATGGGATATATCAATTCGTATAAA
>JAYPYN010000196.1:2839-3641 GCA_038154605.1 Balneolaceae bacterium | reverse complement strand
ATACAAGAAGACGCTCATGGTATAGCAATTAGTTCTTATCAGGGTGGGCATGTTGAATATTTCAAATACATGATCGATTTACTTCGTGAACATGGAGCCGAGCACATCAAAGTGTTTGGAGGTGGAGGTGGTGTAATTGTCCCAGAGGAGATTATCGAACTTCATGAGGCAGGAGTAACACGCATTTTTTCCGTGGATGATGGAAGTAACATGGGGCTTCAAGGGATGATCAATGTTATGCTTCATGCCTGCGATTATAATACCATAGAAGGTAAAATCTTCGATAAGAAAAAAATCCTTAATAAAGATTCCGTTAGTTTAGCCCAGGCGATTACCGCATTAGAAAATAAGTCGAATAATATTTTTAAATATGAAAGCGATAAATTATTGTTAGACAAGGAGGAATTTTATTTATCTAATAATAAACATAATATTCCATTAATCGGAATTACGGGAACGGGTGGCGCTGGAAAGAGCTCATTAACCGATGAAATTGTACTAAGATTTTTAACGGAATATGAAGATATTTCAATTGGAATTATTTCAGTAGATCCTTCTCGCTTAAAAACAGGAGGGGCATTGCTTGGTGATCGAATTAGAATGAATAGCATCGATACACCGAGAGTGTTTATGCGTAGTTTGGCTACACGTGCATCAAATAGATCTACCAGCGAGGCGCTAGAGGCAATAATTGCTCTTTATAAAGTAGTGGGATTCGATATAATCATCGTTGAAACGAGTGGAATAGGGCAAAGTGGCACTGAGATTGTAGATTTAACCGATATTCCAATGTATGTGATGA
>JAYPYN010000196.1:0-2829 GCA_038154605.1 Balneolaceae bacterium | reverse complement strand
GCGCAGCCACCCAGCTAGAGAAGATAAACATGCTCGATTTGGCTGAATTAATTGTATTGAACAAATTTGAAAAGAAAGGTTCGTTGGATGCCTTACGTGATATCAGAAAACAACTACAGCGGAATTCAGGGCTTTGGCACGAAGATCCAGCAACCATGCCAGTATATCCCACAATAGCTGCACAATTTAATGATGAGGGAGTAAATCGCTTATTTAGCGCTCTTGTCGATAAGATTAATGCAAGATATGGATTGAGTTGGGAAAAGAGTTTATACACAGAATCTGAACCCTCCGACAATATTCAAAGTCAAGCCATTATTCCAGGTAAGCGTGTGCGGTATTTATCAGAGATTTCGGATACTATTCGTGAGTATCATGTATGGTCGGATAATCAAGTAGAAATTGCTACCAAATGGGACGAAGTTCGAGGTACATTGCATCAATTAACTAACTGGTATTCAGTAGATAAGGATGATCTTATACATACATTGATTAAGTTAAAATCAAAATGGGAAGATCAATTAGATTTACTTCCAAAGAGAATTCTAGAAGGTTGGGATGATCTTGCATCGAACTATGCCCAAGATGAATTAGAGGTGCAGGTGAGGGGGAAGTCAATTAAAAATGCATTGTTTAATACTTCGCTAAGTGGACTCAAAATCCGAAGAGTGGCAATTCCTAAAACTAACCATGCCGGTGAACGGCTTAAATTTGCATTAAAGGAGAACATACCGGGATATTTCCCCTTTACGGCAGGGGTGTTTCCATTTAAACGTGAAGGTGAAGATCCAACGCGAATGTTTGCAGGGGAAGGAACGCCAGAAAGGACAAACAAACGATTTCATTATGTGAGTGCAGGTTTACCAGCAGCTCGTTTATCTACCGCCTTTGATTCTGTTACGCTCTATGGTGAAGACCCTGGATATCGTCCAGACATTTATGGTAAAATTGGAAATTCAGGGGTAAATATATGTACGCTTGATGACATGAAAAAACTTTATTCAGGATTTGAGCTAACCGCCCCAACCACATCTGTATCAATGACTATCAATGGTCCAGCACCTATGATTCTTGCTATGTTTATGAATACAGTAATCGATCAAGAAGTGGAGCGATATTTAAAATCAGAAGGGAATTGGGATAAAGCCGTTGCTAAAATTTCGTCACTGTTTTCCAATCGTGGGATTAAACAGCCTAACTATGCGCATGGTCTACCAGAGGGAAATAATGCATTCGGATTAGGTTTACTTGGAGTTACGGGTGACCAATTAGTAGATAAAGAAACCTATTCTAAGATAAAGGCAATGGCGTTGTCATCGGTACGAGGAACGGTACAGGCAGATATTCTTAAAGAAGATCAGGCTCAGAACACATGTATTTTTTCCACTGAATTTGCATTGAAGATGATGGGGGATATTCAGTCTTATTTTACTGATCATAACGTTCGAAACTATTATTCGGTGTCCATATCTGGCTATCATATCGCAGAGGCTGGGGCAAATCCCATCACCCAAGCTGCTTTTACTTTAGCTAATGGATTTACATTTGTGGAGTATTATCTCGCCCGTGGTTTAAAAATTGACGATTTTGCTCATAATCTATCCTTCTTTTTTAGTAATGGATTAGATCCTGAGTATGCGGTTATTGGTAGGGTTGCTAGAAGAATATGGGCTGTAGCAATGAGAAATCGTTACCAAGCCAATGAGCGATCTCAAAAACTTAAATATCATATCCAAACGAGTGGGCGCTCATTGCATGCTCAAGAGATACAGTTCAATGATATACGAACCACTTTACAAGCACTATTAGCCATTTATGACAATTGTAATTCATTGCACACCAATGCCTATGATGAAGCAATTACCACTCCAACTGAGGATTCAGTTCGCCGAGCTCTTGCCATACAATTGATTATAAATCGTGAATTAGGAACGGCTAAAAATGAAAATATAAATCAAGGTTCCTATTTTTTAACCGAACTAACAGATTTGGTTGAAGAAGCCATTTTAACCGAATTTGATCGACTCACAGAGCGAGGGGGAGTATTAGGTGCTATGGAAAGTATGTATCAACGTGGGAAAATTCAGGATGAAAGTTTGTACTACGAGAGTAAAAAACATACGGGCGAACTTCCCATTATTGGAGTAAATACCTTTCTCAGTAAAACGCAGGAAGAGAATACGGGTCCCATTGAGTTGATTCGATCAACCGAAGAAGAAAAAAAGCAGCAAATAGATAATTTGGAAGCTTTTTGGAAACGAAATGAACATAGTTCTAAGATAGCGCTAGAGCAACTTAAGACCGTTGCACGCAATAATGGAAACATCTTCGAAGAACTAATGGAAACCGTGAAAGTAGCGTCACTCGGTCAAATCTCTCATGCGCTCTATGAAGTAGGTGGTCAATACCGCCGAAATATGTGATTGGTTTTATATTAATATCTGTAAATTCACTTCTTTTTTTTGGAAATATACATGTTGTCATTTCGATCCCGATTCATCGGGAGAGAAATCTAGCATTATTCTTTAATGAACGTTCTGTTTCGTTGATCACGGGATATCCATATAGCAAAGCCACCCACCACAGATGCTGAATTGCTTCAGCATGACAACTTTAAAAATACACCCTAAACCACCCCATCTTCTTTCTGGACACGATCCAGAATCTGTAAGAAGTGATTCGTTGATTGAGTGAATGATAAAATAAAGTTATTTTAACCTAGTTACGGAGCTCAGCTCCGTAACAGATCAGGTAAATTAGATGATACTAGGGACTTTATTAGGCGATATGAATCAGAGGAATGACAAAATGCAAAGAATAGATAGGAGT
>JAYPYN010000195.1:0-3650 GCA_038154605.1 Balneolaceae bacterium | reverse complement strand
GAAGAATTTGAAGCCTTATTGACTCCGATTGTTCTTTGGCAAAATCAGTGTCTAGTATTCTACTTTTTGCTGATTCCGTAGCAGATATTGATTCTGAAAGAGTATCTTCTCTTAGAGAGAGTGATTTCTGCCTGATACCAATATTACTAACATTACCTGCCATAGTATCAATCGCTGAATCAACTACTGTAATAAATGCATTGAAGTCTGCTGCTGTAG
Source organism: Balneolaceae bacterium (assembly GCA_038154605.1). Classification (GTDB taxonomy): domain Bacteria; phylum Bacteroidota; class Rhodothermia; order Balneolales; family Balneolaceae; genus HXMU1420-13. The sequence continues at coordinate 3,431 of JAYPYN010000195.1, read as the reverse complement.
CTGTGGTTGCAAACGTAAATGTACCTTGGCTACTCGCAGTTGCTGCAGTAACGGTAATGGCTCCACCAGCTGCTGCTGCTCCACCAGCTGTTGTTGTTGCCCCTAAAGAAGCATCACCCGATGCCGCAAATAATTCACCTACATTTACTGCGTTAATTGTTGCTGTTATCGTATCTTCCGCACGCTCCCCAGTTTGGAATCTCAAAGTAATATTACCAGTATTGTCAGTTCCATTCAGCAATTCTGTATCTTGGTAAATGGTTTGATTGGCTATTTGATTGATATCCGATCCGATTGCAGCAATTTGATCACCAATATATCCTCGTTCGGTATCTCCTAGTGTTCCATTCGCTGCTTGGGTTGCTAATGCTTTCATTTCTATCAAGCTATCCATTACGATGTCAAAACTTGATTCTGTAATATCGAGTACGGATTTAGCATCTCCTACATTTCGTAAAGATTGTTCTAATCCTGCTACCCGACTTTTTAACTTTGTAGATATTGAATATCCTGCCGCGTTATCCTCGGCTTTATTTATTTGTAGACCAGTTGTTAATCTCTCTCTAGAATTTGCGAGATCACGGTTCACTCTGTTTAGGGAAAGTTGAGCATCCAAAGATTGCACATTGGTATTCACCCTATTCAGATCTCCAAAACTTGCCATAGTATTTCACCTCTTGTTTAATTTGAATTCTAAATACGTTGCTTTGGTCTATCTTTTATCGAAGAGGGAAGTCTGATCTTAAATTAGATTTTAAAAATATCTCGGTACTTTATGTTTTGAATAACCATTAGATAAGCTTTAGTAATTATTTAACAGATGTATATATTCTGTCTACTTTGGCAAAAATTAACGATATAAAAACATAAAATTTTTTATACCACCACAAAAAACTAGAAAACCATACCCCCCTATCAGAAGATGCATGGATTTTCTAGTCTACGTTGCTTGAATTACTGCCCAAGAAAACCTAATACAACTTGCGGTCCATTATTAGCCTGAGCTAGAGCCGATGTTGCCGTTTGTTGTAATATCTGTAATCGAACTGATTCTGCTTGTTCCTTGGCAAAATCGGTATCCATAATTCTACTCTTGGCCGACTCATTTGCAGAAATTGATTCTGATAAGGTTTCTTCTCTAAGAGACAATGATGACTGAGTTATACCAATTGTATTTACATTCTCAGCCATTAAATCTATCGCATTATCTATAGAATTTATAAAGGCATTATAGTCTGAACTTGTTGCTGTTGATGCGAATGTGAAGGTTCCTTGATCGGATGCTGTAGATGCTGTAACCGTAATAGCTCCCCCAGCCGCAATACCACCACCAGCTGCAGTTGTTGCACCTAAAGAGGCATCGCCAGATACTGCAAATAACTCACCTACATTTACCGCATTAATAGTGGCTGTAATTGTATCCTCTGCGCGTTCACCCGTTTGAAATCGGAGAGTTATACTTCCTGAATTATCAACACCATTCAATAAATTTTGATCTTGATAAATGGTTTGGTTGGCTATTTCATTAATATCTGCACCTATTGCTTGCAGTTGATCACCAATATATCCCCTTTCTGTACTTCCAAGGGTATCGTTCGAGGCTTGAGTTGCAAGTGCTTTCATTTCTATCAAACTGTCCATTACAATATCGAAGCTCGATTCTGCGATATCAAGTACAGATTTAGCATCACTCACATTCTGTAAAGATTGTTCGAGCCCTGCTACTCTACTTCGTAGTTTGGTTGCAATTGAATAACCCGCAGCATCATCTTCAGCTCTATTTATATTACTACCAGTTGTTAGACGTTCGCGACTGTTTGCTAAGTCTCGGTTTATTCTATTAAGAGATAATTGTGCGTCTAAGGATTGTACATTTGTACCTACTCGGTTTAAATCTCCAAAGCTTGCCATAATAATTCACCAATATAGTTTAGTTTTTTGTTGTATAGTTAGATTTTTAAAATGTTAGTTACATAGATTATCGAACCCGTTTTACTCGTCTTAAATTATTGACTTAAATTTTTCCCCTAATTTTTTTTTAATCCCTAAAACAGCGCTTATACATACTTTAAGGCCGTTTTTATCCATATAATTTTTTTCTAAATACTACTATAAAAAAATAAATTTAATTTTTTTTAGACAAATTCATTTTTTTTGCGCGTCATTTTTAGTGCCTTTTTTAGTAAATGTTAGGTTAATATCAGGTTGGTAAATAATTTTCTTTTGAGTATGCTTGAAAAATTAAAAAACGTAATAGAGTTTTTAGAACTTTCCATTCACTTTCTTGAATGAAGCTTCATTTTTAGCCCCCTTTTCTTTTTTTATATGAAATGTTATATACCTATAAAGGTATTGTTTTTATTTACTACTCAATGTGCGTAAAAAAAAACGCCTCAACATTTCCACATCAAGGCGATTCAAGCATCGTATTTATCAATAATGGTTAGCTTGTGTATTACACACTAAGCATCCATAGTCTTAATGTATTCACCCCGTATTTAAAAATTGAGTGTGCCACGAATTATCATATATTTTCCTGTGTTGTTCACCAAAGCTCTTTACTGCATCAATTATTTTATCCTGATCAGCACAAGTAAGCTCATAAAAAAATGGGAGTCTTAATAAGCGCTTACTGTAAATGTCTGAATTTACAAGATCTCGTTTGTCATGCTTTTCCTTAAAATAGTTTGAGGCATGTAATGATTGATAATGAAAGACACTATGAACGCCTAACTCTTTTAAGTAAGCGATTAAATTATTTCGTTGTTTTTCAGATTTACAGACCATGTAATACATATGGCCGTTATTGGTTGCATAACTTGGAATAATGGGTTGATTAATATTTAACCTAACACAAGCATCACACAATGCATGATGATATTTTTTCCAAATTGCCATTCGTTTTTGTTGAATTCTAATAAGATTCCCAAGTTGGGCATAGAGGAATGCCGCCGTTAACTCTGATGGCAAATATGAGGACCCAATATCAACCCAACCATATTTATCAACTTCCCCTCTAAAAAAAGCAGTTCTATTTGTTCCCTTTTCCCATATTATTTCCGCTCTTTTTTTGAAATTTTCATCATTAATTAACAACATTCCTCCCTCACCGGCAATAATATTTTTTGTTTCATGAAAAGAAAGGGTTCCTAAATGTCCAATAGAGCCAAGGGGGCTTATGCTTCCATCCTGATGCGTATAGTAACTATTTATTGCTTGTGCGGCGTCTTCTACTACAAATAAACCATGGGTTTGTGCAATTTTCATAATCACATCCATATCGGTAGCAACTCCTGCATAATGTACTACCACTATAGCTTTTGTTTTTTTATTTATTAGCTGCGAAATAGAATGTTCATCAATACCTGGATGATCGTGCCGTGAATCTGCAAATCGAATCGTTGCACCTCTTAGCTCGAACGCATTAGCAG
>JAYPYN010000194.1:418-3659 GCA_038154605.1 Balneolaceae bacterium | reverse complement strand
ATCGGGAGAGAAATCTAGCACGTATTTTAGAATGGGCGTACTGATTCGTTGATCGCAGGCAAGCCACAACACAAAGCCATGCACCACAGATGCTGAATCCCCTAAAGGGGTTCTCTGTGGTCAACTTCTGTATCCCTAAAGAAATAGATTTAGGCTTTTTACAATAGTCTAGCATGAAATCAAGATAGAAACTCAGTCCTAACTTATGTTAGATAGAACATAGCTTATAGAAAACGTTTACACAAAAAAAGCCTATGTATTCCATAGGCTTTCGTAGTGGTCATCTACATGGTTATCAGTCTTCCTATTGATAACTAGACGGCAATAGCACGCCGTCAATTAAATGAATTACTCCATTACTCCCTTCAATATCTACACTAATCACACTAGAAGACCCATTGAAACTAACATTTCCTTCATCGTCTATTGCTACAGTAATATTTTCTCCTTGCACTGTTTCAATAGTTTGACCATCAGATAAATCAGTAGATAATGCTTTAGATGAAACGACATGATAGGTCAATATTTCTGTAATTTGCTCAGAAGTTAAAGTTGCAACTGTTTCAGATATAGCGGCAAAAGCAGAATCTATTGGCGCGAATAATGTGAATGGACCATTACCAGATAAAGTTTCTACTAAATTTTGATCACTAACTAAACTTACTAAAGTTGATAAATCATAATTTTTTGAAGCAATCTGTACTATATTTAAAAACTCATTTGGCAGTAATACCTCATCAATAGCATGTATTACACCATTACTTACATCTACATCAGCAGTTACTACATTTGATGAACCGTTCACTTTTACCCCACCATCATCTTTAGTAACAAAAAGAGTTTCTCCAGATAGTGCGGAGGGCGTTTGTTTTTCTTCAAGATCAGTTGAGAATATTTCTGCTCCAATAACATGATAGGTTAAAATATTGGTGATTTGTTCTGTGGTTAATGATGCGAGTAAACCTTCTGGTAATGCTGCAAAAGCATCGTCAGTTGGGGCAAAAACAGTATAGTCACCAGTATATTTCAGGGTTGAGGTCAGACCAGTTGATTCAACAGCACCAACCAATGTAGAGAAAATCCCCAATTCATTGGCTTTGTCAATGATGTTAGCGTCTCTGTAAGTAGCGGGAAGTAAAACTTCATCAATTACATGAATAACACCATTGCTTGTTATTACGTCGGTAGCTACAATATTTGCATAATTATTTATTTGAGCTGATTCACTACTTAATTCAATTAAAATATCTTCACCAAGTAAAGTAGAAACATCCTGAGTTGGTGATAAATCTGCTGCTAACACTTGAGAAGTAAGAACATGATACGATAAGATGTTGACTATATCGTCCGTGGTAAAGCTTTCTATTACGCTTGTTGGAATTTTAGCAAATGCTTCATTAGTAGGAGCAAATATTGTATAAGACGCGTCAGGGTTTGATAGTGTTTCAGCTAATTGTGCATCCACCACTAATTGTACAAGTGTTGAAAACATATATCTCTTTGAAGCAGCATCAACAACAGTACCGAAGGCATCAGGTAATAATACTTTGTCAATGGCATGAATTACTCCATTACTTACATCTACGTCTGCTGTAATAACATTCGATGAGCCATTTACAGTTACCCCATTTCCATCATTGGTAATAAATACTGTTTCTTCGGATAAAGTTTCAGGAGCTTGTTCTGGCTGTAAATCAGCAGAAAAAACTTCCGAATCTATTACATGATATAGCAATATCTCAGTTATTTGTTCTGTGGTTAATGATGCGAGTAACCCATCAGGTAATGCTGCAAAAGCATCATCAGTTGGGGCAAATACAGTAAAATCACCTTTGTATGTAAGTGTAGAAGCGAGTCCGGCATCGGTTGCAGCAGTTAGTAAAGTGTTGAATGAACCAAGTGATGATGCTTGATCAACTATATTTGCGTCCCGAATACCTGCAGGTAATAATACCTCATCTATGATATGAATAATTCCATTTGATGTAGCAAAGTCCGCAGTTGTAACAGTCGCATAATTATTGATAACAACATTAGAACCGGCTTCTATAAGTATATTCTGACCTAGAAGGGTAGTTGCGTCTTGAGATTCTTCTAATTGACTAGATGTAATAGCTCCATTAAGTACATGAAATCTCAATATCTCAGATAATTGTTCTGTAGTTAACGATTCTAATGTTCCATCTGGCAATTTGCCAAAAGCAGCATCATCAGGGGCAAAAACCGTGAATGGTCCCGATCCTTCCAAAGTATTTAATAAGCCCGTGCTTTCAAGTGCGTCATTCAAAATTGAAAATGAAGCATTTGTTTCAGTTATTTCTGCAATGGTTTGGTCGGTACTTACAATTGTTTTATTTCCAGAGTTTGAATCCTTACAAGCACTTAACAGTACTGAAGCCGCTAAGAATCCAAAGAATATGTTTGATAGTTGTTTTTTCATTTTATCTCTTTTGATGAATAGTTATGCACTAAATACACATCGTTAAAGTTGTATGACTAGCAGTATTCTAAATAAATTTAAGTATACTAAATTAGTAATCTATTGATTATTAATTTTATATAAAACAATACTATAAGTGAAAATATTTTCTTTGATTATTACCAATAAATGTATCTAAAAGCTAAGATTAAAAGACATGCCATACATTCTTTTAATTTGAAGACCTATGAAAAAAAAAGGTTCGAACCTAAAAATCTAATTTAAGTGATAGGTAGGGAATAAATCCGGCAGTAACTCTAGAAGTTTTTTTATAGATTATGTCTTGTTGGCTGTTACGTTGAGGGGTGAGTACGTTAGATATTTCGTTTTCTCTATTCGTAACATTTTGAAGATTTAAATTTAACAGCAATACGGAATTAGAAATATTAAATCTCATATTTAATCCAATATCAAGGGTGAAATAAGGATTTAATTCGTCTTCATCGGGTTTTGTTAAGGAATAGTCTCCATAATTTAACTCATTATGTGTAGTAAGATAATCATAGTAAGCCCTCGTAAAAGCCCAATACCTTTTAGGTATCCAACGAGATTTTATATTAATAGAAAGTGAATTAGAGTATTTCCAAACCAATGAGGCAAACGATGAATGTGGCTCACTCCAATTGGTTTGAATGTTTTCATTTCCAAATCTATTAGCATATTTTATCTCTGAGATGTTGGTTTGTTGCGATAATGTTAATAGTAGAGCGGGTTGTACAAATTCTTTTTTAAAAGTTATGGAAGCACCATAAGCCGTAGTAG
>JAYPYN010000194.1:0-408 GCA_038154605.1 Balneolaceae bacterium | reverse complement strand
CCGTAGTAGGGGTTACTTCTAAAAATTTAACTTGTTTGTTCAAAGAGTCGGCGGATGGTACTAACAGTTGTACATAATTAAGTGAGAAATTTTTTGGTTCATTTCTATAGTATGTCTCAAAATTGATATTTGAATTCTGTGAGTATTGAATATCCCAACTCAATCTAAGTTGATAAGATATTGGTGGTGCAATCGTGTTATCGATAGGTAGTTCTATTCTATTGAATGGTCTAATAGCACTAGGACCAATATTAGTAATGTCGAATTGTTGAGTAAATTGTCGATAGATACCAGCACTTAGCATAAGGTGCTGAAAACCGATTTTTGTTTTTTCTGTGGAGTAAGATATTGAAAATTGGGGCTGAACATAAATAGTATTAAATTCTCCTATTAAAGAGCCTTTTATAC
>JAYPYN010000193.1:0-3686 GCA_038154605.1 Balneolaceae bacterium | reverse complement strand
TCTTTTACTTTACGCTTTGTTTGAGCTTTTTTTCGTGCCCACTCGCCCGATCCTAATTTTGTAATTCGGGGTGCTGTTCCTTCTTTGCCTGAATATTTTTGAAGTTTATGAAGCGACGAGATATTCACATATAGTAGAGAATCCTCTTGATAGCGTAACACAACCACTTCTTGCTCGGAATTTTTAACTTGAATTTTTTTAAATCCGGCGAATTTACCAATACCATAATCAACATGTACAACATAGTCTCCTATAGATAAATCTTTTAGTTCTTTAAAAGAAATTCCGCCCGAATAGGTTCGTTTTTTCACCTTGGGGCGATAGTATCTGTTAAAGATTTGATGATCGGTGTAGAGGGCAAGACTACTTTCAGGCAGAATAAATCCTTTATGTAAAGATTGAACTCTAAGCTGATAATTAAAATGTGGTTCAGAGGCTCCTAAAAGTTCATTAAAACGATGTTCTTGGCCGTCATTATCACATAGAATTATAGTTTTTATTCCCTGTTCTGAGTTGGATTCGATATTCTGTTTCAATAAATCAAAATTTCCATGAAAATCCGGTTGAGGATTACTCCTAACAGACATTTCGTGCATGGTAAATGGAGGTGGGGCACCTAAATAAATTTGATCCTTGAAATTATTCAACTGGGAATAAAATGATGGTTTGTCTAAAAAGAGGGTTTCTGGTGTAGAATCATTCTCATTCGCTTCAGAAAAGGCTGATCTAGCTTTTTCAAAATTTGCTTCTAGTAATGAAAGTACTAATGGCGAATCTTTAATCCATACCAGAGTATCGGTATCGAAATAAGACAGTAAACTGTCTTTATTTGCATCAGGTAAATTTGATAAATCAGGTACTATTTTAACTTCATTTAAAAATGAAATGGAGCGTTGAGAACTTGCATCAAATTCACGAATTGATTCAATTTCATCCCCAAAAAATTCTAAACGAATAGGATATTCACCTGAAAAAGGAAACACATCAATAATTCCTCCTCGCATAGCATATTCACCTGGTTGATCTACAAATCGAACAGGTTCGTAAGCTTGATCAACGAGTTCTTCTCGTAGTTTTTCCGGATCAATTTCCATTCCAAGCTTCACAAAAATGCTCACTTCATTAATCTGTGATGGTGGAGCCACTTTGGTGAACAAAGCCTCTGCTGAAGTAACAACTAATTTCTTTTTTGTTGCTTGAATGGCTTGAATGGCTTGAATGGCTTCTGAACGCTGTACAAAAAGCGAGGAATCTTGTATTTGATTGGTATCGTAGGGTTTTAGATTCGAGGCTGGGAAGTAAATAATTTCAAAATCGGAGATTACCGCTAAATCTGATTTATAAATACGTGCTTGTTCATCTGTATCGGTTATAACAAGATGGGTAGAACTATGAGTGGTTAAACCAGCAATTATAAATGAGGAGAGCGAACCTACCACTCCTGATAGGTGTAGTTTATGTTCACTCTTTAAAGCATTTAAAAGTGAAGAAATTACCGTTGATTGGTCGATGGTTGACTTTAAATCGGAAACGGGCATACAAGAAGGTTATCAAATTTTTGAATGAACGAAGCGTTCAGAATTCATAGAATGGAAAATGATGTTAGCTAGCGCTCTGTTAAAGCTCGTAACCAAATTTTATCGGAAAGAAATCCTATCAGTAAAAAAGAAAAAGCCAACCCAAGATAAAAAGGATATTTATCCTCATAATCGGTATAAATTACTTCATCAATTTTTGAGCGTTCGAGGGTATCAATTTCATCATAAATATTCGCCAATTGTTCGGTATTTGTGGCTCTGTAATATGCGCCTCCTGTAAGTTCAGCTACGGAAGTAAGCATATCTTCATCAATATTTACTTGAAGATTTTGATATTTAGTGCCAAATAACCGATCATCCATTGGATAAGGAGCCGTGCCTCGAGTTCCTGCTCCAATAGTATATATTTTTATACCATATGTGAGGGCCAGATCAGCTGCTGTAACAGGATCTATCTCACCGGCATTATTTTGTCCGTCTGTTAAAAGTATAATTACTTTGCTACTTGCCTCACTGTCTTTTAATCGATTTACAGCGGTTGCAATACCCATACCTATTGCAGTGCCATCTTCGATAACACCCATTTCAATTTCATCAATTAACTGTTTTAAAAGATTGTAATCGAGTGTTGGTGGACATACGGTAAACGATTTTAACGCAAATGTAACAACACCAATACGATCAGAAACACGTTTATCAACAAATTGTTTGGCAACGTTGCGTGCGGCATTAAACCTGTTGGGTTTTAGATCTTCTGCCTTCATGCTTGAGCTCATATCTAATACCATGATAATATCAATGCCTTCTGCATTACGTTCAATCGTTGTTAATTTATTTTGGGGTCGAGCTAATGCAACAACTAAAAAACCAACTCCCGTTAGAAAAAGAATTTTATTAAACCAGTGAATGTACGATCTCCAGTTTCCATCTAAACCTTCAAAAAATTGAATACTAGAAAAAGTTAATGCGGCGTGTTTTTTCCCAAAATGCCGATATAAAAAAACTCCAAGAAGGATTGGAAGAATTGCAAGTGCGAATAACCATTCTGGATTAGCTAAAACCATTATGCATCCTCCGTTGTGACATTAGTTTTATTTTCTGGATTATCTTTTGATTCAATGGATTGTTGCCATTGTAGTTCATATTCCATTTTTTTTCTAGAGATGCGGGAAGAATCGATTAACTTTGCTCGCTTTATAAATTCTACTGCGTCGGCATAACACTTCCAAGCATCGTCAAGTGTAGGTTCAAACTTAGCGAATTTAACTTTATCTGATTTATTTAAAATAGTTCGTGTTGTACTAACCATCTCATTATCTACTCCAAAAGCATCTAAAAATCGAAGAACTTCCCGAGTTGTGGATTCTAATGCAGGGATTTGATAAAGGGTTTCATAATATTCTCGAATGGAATCGCTTATGGTACTGTAGAAAAATTTGAAATTCCTTGTATCTGAAATACTGTATTCTGTTTTTAATTTGTTTATATCCACCTCTAACTGAATTAAAGGATTCTTAAAAGCCACCATTTTAGGAGTAGCAATTGGCACTTTCGATGGTTTTTTGTGAATGTATGTATAATAGCCCCAACCCAAAGCGAGCAACAGTAATAGCACAAGAAGAACCAATAAAAATGGAACATCTTTGAATTCTAAAATTGGTTTTATCGGTTTTAGATCTGCATCATTTGAAGGTAAGACCGATTTAAACGGAATAGTTAATGCATTGCTTGTAATCATTGTTGTGTCTTGCAGAGTAATCAAGATCGCAGGAAAAGATGGGATAACTAGATCTTGATTGGTAAAATTCTGAACGGTGTAGCTGATACTATCGGCAAAGTCAGTTAACTTAAATTTTTCTTGTTTTAACCATAAAAGTTCTTGAGGAAAAGCAGATGAATCTGGGTAAATAACATCCTGTAAAATGTCATCAGATTGCACTTTTATATTTAAATTAAAAATATCACCTATGGCAACAGAGTCGATATTGCTGGATAATTGAATATTTTGGGATATCCCATTTGTGTACATAAGTACACTAAATACAAATGTGTAAAAATGAAAATATCTCTTTCTTCTTTGTCTCATAAAATTATTTTTTACTGTAAAACTATCATTAGCATTTATACATCAATAATGCATTAATTTGC
>JAYPYN010000192.1:0-3700 GCA_038154605.1 Balneolaceae bacterium | reverse complement strand
CTACCAAATGCATTTACTAATACGTCAATTTTCCCAAGTCCTTGGGATACTTGAAGGTCCAAATTTTTTACAGATTCAACTTTTGTTGCATCTACATCTATTGCATATGCATCTCCACCATCAGCATTAATATTTTGTGCAATTTGCTCAGCTTTTTCTCTATTTCTTCCAGCTATTACAACTTTTGCACCTTGTGCGGATACGTTTTTAGCTATTGCGGCACCTATTCCACCAGTACCACCTACGATTAGTACAATTTTGTCTTTCAATTTATCTCTTTCTTGATGAATAGTCATTTATCAAATGTAAATTGAGATTAGATTCGTTCCACTAAAATGAAAGATCATCTAACACATTCACCACGATTATACCTAACATCAAAATGTAATTTTTATAGTATCAGAAATCTTTGATCTTTGTTTAAAATTTAGCGCTATGAAATATATTTTTATATCACCATCTTATTCACTTATTCATGCGGATTGTTAAATGATTTTGCACATACTGGCAACATTTTTTCTGAGCATAAAGGGTATGTTCAAGTGTACTTCGATACACCAAAGTATGATTATGTGCAAATTGGGGTTTTATCAATTACTAGAGACTACAGTATGCCCGAATATCACATCATTTCAGAATTACAAAAGAAGCCCGTAGGATAGGAGCAAACGCAATCTTGATTCAATCGATTAGAGATTTTAGTCCAATTAATTCTGGAGGTTCTGATAAAACTAAAATTACTGCAATCGCTATACGATTGAATCGAAATTAGTCATTCATAGCATTGGAAATAACAGAACTATAAATACTTTCCATTTCAGATATTTCTATAGGATCTAAGCCTGAAATCATTAAGTCATAGCCCCCTGCTTCACCAATGATGTAAGCTGGTACTTCGTCATTTTGAAAATGAGTCATCACTTGATCAAGGTTAAAATGCGAAGTGGTGATTACTATACCAGATTGAGCCTCACTAAATAAAACTTCATGTGTATTTCCACCTAAATCGGCCAAATCAATGGTTGCTCCCATTTGCCCGAAAATACACATTTCGGCTAAGGTTATCGATAATCCTCCATCAGAAATATCATGAGCGGCAGTAATTAACCCATTTTGAATTGCTGCAAGAACAGATTTTTGTAATTTTACTTCAAAGTCTATGTCTAACACTGGAGAGTCTCCTTCCGTTAATCCATGAATCACTTTTAAGTATTCAGTAGCACCCAATCCTATTCTATCAGCACCTATATATATAAGGACATCCCCTTCAGATTTTAAAGCTGGTGTCATAGTATGATTCTCAACATCTTCAATTAAACCAAGCATACCAATTATTGGACTTGGAAAAATTGCAGAATCTGGATTTTCATTGTAAAAACTAACATTTCCCCCAGTTACAGGAGTATTTAATGCTCGGCATGCATCTCCCATTCCTGCTAATGCTTCTTTAAATGTCCAATACACCTCTGGTTTGTATGGATTCCCAAAATTTAAACAGTTTGTTATTGCCAATGGGCGACCTCCCGAGCACACAACATTTCTTGCTGATTCAACTACTGCAATTTGGCCGCCTCTGCGAGGATTTAGATATACATATCGCCCATTACAATCCGTCTTTGCCACTAACCCCCTGTTAGTACCTTTTATTCTTATCACTCCAGAATTGGATGCCCCAGGGGCTGTCACTGTATTGGTTCTAACTGTTGTATCATATTGTTCATGTACCCATCTCTTTGATGCAATATTTGGTGAATTAAGTAATTGCTTAATCGTATCAATTAAATCATCTGGATGATCTAAACTTGAAATTTCAAAATTTTGAGTTCTGTCTAAATATTCTGGCTTTTTTGCCTCTCTTATATATTGTGGTGCTCCGCCTCCAAGAACTAGATGTTCAGCAGGAATTTCAGCTTTGATTTCACCATCCTTTAAATACGTAACTTTTCCCGAATCTACGACCTCTCCTATCACTACCCCATGAAGATCCCACTTTTCATATACATCTATTATCTCCTGTTCGCGTCCTTTTTCTGCAACGATTAACATTCTTTCTTGGCTTTCTGATAAAAGTAGTTCGTACGCTGTCATTCCATCTTCACGCGCTGGCACTTTATCTAAATCAACCAACATCCCTTGCTCTCCTTTTGCGGTCATTTCACTAGTGGAGCAAGCAATTCCCGCCGCCCCCATATCTTGCATTCCGACAACAGCACCTGTTTTAAGTGCTTCTAGACTCGCTTCTAGCAATAATTTTTCAGTAAACGGATCACCAACTTGAACACTTGGGCGTTTTGCTTCACTTTCTTCACTTATCTCTTCTGATGCGAAGGTTGCTCCATGAATTCCATCTCTTCCAGTACTTGCACCCACGATTATTACTGGGTTACCTATTCCTTTGGCTATAGCTGAAGCTGTCTCTCCAGCTTTTACTATCCCAATGCTCATAGCGTTTACTAGCGGATTTCCTTCATAACTCTCATCAAAATATACTTCTCCACCAATTACAGGAATTCCAAATGAGTTTCCATAATCACCAATGCCACGCACTACTCCATCTAACAAAAACCGGACTCTTGGTGTGTCCATACTTCCAAATCGAAGTGAATTTAGACTTGCAATTGGGCGTGCGCCCATGGTAAATATATCGCGATGAATCCCTCCAACTCCTGTGGCAGCACCTTGATAAGGCTCAACCGCAGAAGGATGGTTATGGCTTTCAATTTTAAATGCGCATCCTAGTCCATCTCCAATATCAACAAGCCCAGCATTTTCTTCACCGGCTTCCACAAGTAAGTGTTCGCCATCTCGAGGCAGTTTTTTAAGTTCAATTATTGAGTTTTTATAAGAACAGTGTTCACTCCACATTACTGAGTACACTCCAATTTCGGTGAATGTAGGTATGCGACCGAGTTTTTCTTTAATCCAACCATATTCATCTTCGGTTAGACCATGATCTAGAGCGATTTCTAAGGTTACTTCTGCTTCATGAGTAATGGATTGAGCCATAATTGTATTCTGCAATTGCGTTATAAATAGTTGCAGAAAATACGATGATTTTCGATTTAATGATGGTCTTCTTTTCCACAGATTATGCATAGATTGCATAAAATAATTCTTTAAGTTAAGTCCAAATATACTTACTGTTTTAAAATCTTTGATTCTTGTTAATTTATGTGATACATATAGTTCTAACGATTTAGCACTTGAATTTGTCTCAAAAAAGTTTGTAATTGTAACACGTAATTAATGCTATTACACCCGAGTATCATATTTTTCACCAAGGCTTTCTTGGGGTACACTGTTTTTCAGGAAATCTATTGTCTCGGGTGTTTTTTTATCCCTTATTAATCGTTCTAAGATGTGTGGATAGGTAAAATGTTCATAGCTAGAACTTTTCACAATCTTTCCTTATTAATTTCTATAGTCTGCTTTAAATCAGAAGTGATAAGTTTCTGATTTAACTACAGAATTCCTAAAGAATGCATCAATTCAGCAAAATCGTGAAATACTAAATCAGCTAGATTTTTTTCTTCGTTAGTACATTTTTTTGTGTACCAAGCAACTTTCCAACCGGCCGCTTTTCCACCTTTAATATCTGAGGTAAGAGAATCACCTACATACAAAATCTCTGATCGTTCTAACCCAACTAATTCTGTAGAGTGATCAAATATTTTTGGATGAGGCTTCATCACTCCAATCT
>JAYPYN010000191.1:0-3714 GCA_038154605.1 Balneolaceae bacterium | reverse complement strand
ATTGTAATCGGGATTTTTTTTAAATCATAGTTCCTATGCAAAAAATTGATCTGCTAAAATTAATCTTTCATCACGACCAACGCTTGGAGCAGTTAGCTCCCCAGCAACATCAAGACAAAGATCCATTAGCGATGTTTACTAAACCCGATCCCACGTATTCAACTTTGTATTTTAGTGGAACAGCGTTGGGGGAGCAAAAATTTGGACTCAATACCCTAGAAAGATATAGTAAACTTATTCTAATTATTGATCAGGGGCTTGATTCTAATACTTATCAAACTTCAAAAGGAACACATTACACTCTTTCCGAAGCACTCTCCGCCGTTGAAATAAACGATATCATTCTTGTTGCTACTGAAGAGGTGCCTACCCCATTAATTCACTCTTTTTCAGGAAAAATATTACGTGATGTTTTAGAAAAAGGATGGATCGTATTATTTAAAAGGGAGGCAAAAGACGGATTCGATCTGCAAATTTTTAGTAAAAATAATATCTATTTATCGTTTTTTTATGAATTGCAAAAAACCTTAGAATCAACCTTTCGTTTTTTTAGCATAAATGGCAAGCGAGTTCATAACAAACAACTATTTTACTTTGAAACAAATAGATTAGAAAATCCGCCACATGGGTTTGAAGAAGTTTTTCCTGAATCTACTTTATAGGAACAACTATTTTCGAGAAGCCTTGGCAATAGCTTCAAAATCAACATCTTCATATACGAACACTTGGTTGGTCATTAATACATCACCATGATTATCTAACCAATCACGATGTAATGCAAGCTCAGTAGCGGTTGGTTTTGTGATTGAAAATGTAACAGTATACAGGTCTTTTATATTCCCAGGAAGAGACATATTTCTGGCATAATGAAAATTGTCTACTAGGTTAATATGAGGGAGTAAATCAATGAATGTGCTTAATCCTGTTTTCTGATGGGTTACTTTTGCAATTATATGTAAATATGGTACAAAACCGCCAGGGGGTGTTCCATCTGGTATATTTTTAGTGTCCCAATTCACTCTTGCTTCAATATGCACATGGGTTTCGTTTTCTGGTAAATGTAAGCTAGTTGGCGTTACATGATCTTTAATAGCCCCTTCAAATATAAATACAATACCTGGCTCAACTCGTTCTTCCCCAATAATTAATTCGGTAGATGGCTTAATAAAGCTAATTATTACAAATAGTATTATTGAACATAGGTTTAGAATTGAAATCATTTCCTTGGATATTATTGACATAAATTAATTTGTAAAGCTAAAGTAATCTAAAGTCAACATCAAAGGCATTTGGGGTGTTTGGTTATTACATCAAGGAAACTTTAGAATGAGTATTCTACCACAATTTAGATCATTTTGAATGTTAATGATGATTACTCCTGTATTTAATCCTTTGGAGAAGTATTTGACAAAAAAAATACGTTCTTTTTTATCTTTATTAATAGTTCAGTCTATTAACTATCATTTCTAATTACTGTTGAGTATACCAAAATGGTTGTCTATTTTTGATATCACAATTAAATTTTTAAATGACTTTTCTTAATAAATTACACTCTGCCGTAATCAAATCGAACTCCACTCTATGTGTGGGCTTAGATCCTAATCTCAGATTGCTACCTGATCAGGTAAAAAATAAAATTGGATCATCAAGTGAATTAGTCCTCCAATTTTGTCAATTAGTGATTGATGCCACTAAAGATCATTGTGCAGCTTATAAGCCAAATTTAGCTTTTTTTGAGGCGCTTGGAAAAAAAGGGCTCAAAGTGTTAGCTGAGGTGATCGATTACATTCCAGATTCGCATATCATTATTACAGATGCTAAGAGGGGAGATATTAGTACTACTGCCGAACATTATAAAAGAGCTTTTTTTGATAAGTTAAATGTAGATGCCATTACTTTAAATCCATTAATGGGATTTGAAACTATGGATGCTTTTTCGGAGGATGAAACAAAAGGAATATATGTGCTTGCTTTAACATCCAATCCTGGGGCAAATGATTTTTTGAAGAAACCATTTGAGGGATTTAGTATGATGGCTGAGTATATTGCTCATCAGCTTTACGAACGTTCTACTACAGTAAAAGCACATCTTGGAATGGTAATTGGTGCTACTCAGTCAAATGAAGCAAAGGCGGTAATTAAACATCACCCAAAAAGTAGTTTACTTATTCCTGGAATAGGCGCTCAGGGTGGGAACTTAGACGAGTTGGCTCAAACACTTGCCACACATCAAGGTATTCCACTCATTAATTCAAGTAGAGGAATTATCTATGCTGGAAGCGAATTCGAAAACTGGACAGAACACATAGAACAAGCTGCTATCTTGATGAAGAACCAATTATCAGTAATCACAAAAAATTATGTTTAACCAACCTGGAGTAATTATTTACACGGATGGTGCGTGTTCTGGAAATCCTGGACCTGGAGGTTGGGGTGCAATTTTAATTTGGAATGGTAAAGAAAAAGAACTTTCTGGTGGAGAGGGACAAACCACAAATAATCGCATGGAAATGAAAGCGGTTATTGAAGCATTAAAAGCATTAAAAAAGCCCTGTACCGTTTCCATTCATAGCGATAGTGCACTTATAATAAATGCTATGACCAAAGGATGGATTGAAAATTGGCAAAAAAAAGGATGGCGAAAGGCAGATAAGAAACCAGTTGAGAACAAAGAACTTTGGATAGAAATGCTAAACGTTATACAACCGCATCAAGTTAAATGGATAAAAGTGAAAGCCCATTCAGGTATAGAACTAAATGAACGGGTAGATCAGCTAGCGGTTAAAGAAAGCAAAAAATTTATGTAATCTACTTTCAATTATATCTATTGTAAGAATTTCTGAGATTAATAATGGTGCAAAAAAATGAAACCTAAATTAAAACATTTTAAACTTTAAGACATCAACATGAGCGAATCCATTCATCCATTTCATCTTGCCTTCCCAGTTTCCAATTTAGAAGATACCTATACTTTTTATACAGAGATATTAGGTTGTAGCACAGGTAGAACTTCAGATCAATGGATTGATTTTAATATGTGGGGGCACCAAGTAGTGGCTCATCTAAGCCCAGAAGAAGCGGGTGAATCCGCTAAAAATGCGGTGGATGAAAAAGCAGTACCAGTTCGCCATTTTGGAGTTATTTTGGAAATGGATGAATGGGAAGACTTAGCTGAAAAAGTGAAAGCTGCTGGAATAGAATTTATTATTGAACCGTATGTTCGCTTTAAAGGTGAACCGGGTGAACAGGCTACGATGTTTTTTCTTGATCCGTCTGGAAATGCCTTGGAGTTTAAAGCCTTTGGTGATAAGAGTCAGATATTTGCGAAGTGATATTCAGTTTAACCTTCGCACAAAATTAAAATAAAAATTCAACTTAAATGTTTCTATATCTATTAAAAACAATAGTTAATCTATATAAATTGTAATATGCGGTAAAGTGTAATTATGTGAATATGTGTTTATGCATAACTGCATCAATCAAATTAGAAATGAGTAGAGTGGAATAATTTGAAATTTTCAACTCATAATTCCTCTTCTACCGCTTCAATCCGCATGGAATACTCCTCCCACTTAAACATCAGATCAGTGAGTGTATTTTTGATCTTTTCATATTCTAACGAAGTGGCCTTAACGTTCTCATTATCCTCATAAAAATCAGTATTAGCCATTAGTTCTTCGATTTCTACTTTTCGGAGCTCGTTGTTTTCGATTT
>JAYPYN010000190.1:370-3869 GCA_038154605.1 Balneolaceae bacterium | reverse complement strand
ATCCAAATCATCAACAAGAATTTTTAGTGATATTTGATTTGCAATCTGAATAACCATGTTTGCATCAAGAATACTGAAAGGGAACGCAATGGTAATATCCTTCCATCCATCTTTAGCAAAATATTCTGCCATTGCTATTGACGATACTGTAATTGCAGTAATATTATTATTCTTAAACCACTGTCCAATTTCATGACTTTGATGGGTTTTGAAATGAGGGCGAAGTTCTAAATTCAAATTTTTAGATTTATTAAGCATTCTTTCGATATTAGCTTTGGCCTTTTCAATATCAATTCTAAGAATCGGAAATTTCATTTTTTAGAAATAATATTAAATCTATTAATGAATAGTGCTATGAATTAAGAATAGATGTATTTTCTGTAATGAAAGAACAATCTAAATATATTATTGGTAGGAGAGAACAAGTTGACCTACCACTTTTTAATTTATTCGGTATCGACGCTAAGATAGATACTGGGGCTTTTACCTCTAGCATTCATTGTACATCTTTAAAAGAGATAGATATAAATGGTTCTAAGTTTGTAAAATTCAGAATCAATTTTGATACTTCTTCAGACTTTTATGATAGTACTTTTGAACTACCAATTTTAAAAAAAAAAGAAATTAGGAGTTCAAATGGTACATCAGAATTGAGAATCATCATACAATCGAAAATAAAAATTCTTGATTTTGAAGAGGACATTGAATTATCGTTAACTAATCGCTCTCAAATGAGATTTCCACTTTTAATAGGTAGAAAGTTTCTAAAAAGTAGATATATAGTAGATGTATCAAAAAAAAATTTATCTCTAAAACTCAACGGTATTTAAAGTGCAACTAACAATTGGTATTCTCTCCCGGAATGCGGCTTTATACTCAACAAAAAGACTAGTTGAAGCCATTAAAAAAGCTGGACATATTGCAAAAGTTATCGACCACTTAAAATGTGATATTGTTATAGAACAAGACAGTCCTAATATATACTATAACAAAGAAAAATTAGATTATGTTGATGCCGTAATTCCTAGAATTGGGGCTTCTGTAACCTTTTACGGTACAGCTGTTGTTCGCCAATTTGAAATGATGAACACTTTTACGGCGGTTCATTCTCAAGCTTTAGTTCGGTCAAGAGATAAATTAAGAAGCCTCCAGATATTGGCAAACTCTGGGGTAGGTCTTCCCAAAACAGTATTCACTAATTATTCAAAAGAAGTAAATAAACTTATTGATACGGTTGGAGGTGCGCCTTTGATTGTAAAACTTTTAGAAGGAACACAAGGTTATGGTGTAGTTTTAGCACCAACTAAAAAAGCTGCACAATCAATTATAGAGGCATTTCATAGCATGAAAGCCCGTGTGATTGTTCAAGAATATATTTCCGAATCTAAAGGGGCAGATATTCGGGCATTTGTGGTAGATGGCAAAGTAGTAGGAGCAATGAAACGACAAGGTAAGGAGGGAGAGTTTAGATCAAACCTTCATCAAGGAGGGAGTGGAAGTTTAATCAAATTATCAAAAAAAGAAAGAGAAGCGGCGCTAACTGCTGCACGAGCAATGGGATTACCTATTGCTGGAGTGGATATGTTACAATCAGAAAGAGGTCCACTTATTCTTGAAGTTAATTCATCACCTGGATTACAAGGAATAGAACAAACTACTGGAAAAGATATTGCTGCATCAATTATTAATTATGTAGTAAAAAAAACAGAAGAAGGTTTAACAAAAACAACAAAAAGAAGAAAAATTAAAAGTAATGCTTAATTAAAGGAATACATATGCAACATCGTTTAGCAAAGTTTATAATCCATGTGGGTGAACAAACTACAAAGCTGTATATTTAGTACTAATTTAATTTTTACATATTTTGGAATACGATTTATTATTTGCTTTTTTAGAACCTAATGAATGGAAAGAAAGCACTAAAACTGGTTTTTTTTGCCCGAATGAATTAAATGAGGATGGTTATTTTAAATGTTACGAAGGAAATATCGCTGAAAAAGTAGCTAATTTAAATTATACAGCATCTAATAAATTACTACTATTAGTTATTGATCCTCTTAGAATACATGAACCAATAAAAAAAGAAAAAAATGGTGACATCAATTACTATTCAATTGTTGGCAAGTTTACTATTGATGCAATAATTGATCGAATTACCATAAAAAAATCGAAAAAAGGGTTGTTTAATATTAATATAAAACACTTCGATTAATTTCAATGCTACATATCGATTTTGTTTCATGGTTAATTCATTAACCAAAAAGACGTTTTTCCAGTCAAAAATTATTCCTATTCTAAAAAATTCTTTTAAAAACTGTTACATAATTAATACCCATAGCAAGGAAGAAGCAAAACTTTTTTTACAAAATAATCTCAATTCTTTTGATGTATTTGTTGCTTGTGGAGGGGATGGAACAATACAATTACTAGCCAAAGAATTAGCTTATTCAGATAAAATTTTAGGTATTTTACCATGTGGGAGTGGTAATGATTTTTCTAAACTTTTAGGAAATCCAAACACAATAAATACTTTCATAGATCGCCAAAACCCTATGATTTAATCTCATACAATGGAAAAAATTATTGTATAAATACATTTGGTATTGGTTTTGATGGTATGGCAAATTTAATTGCTCAAACACATACATTACCAATTAGAAGGATAAAATATGCCTATGCTGCACTTAAAGCGTTAATCAGAATAAAGCGTTTTGATTTCGAATTATCAATTGATAACAAAATAATTGATATATCCGAATCCTTTATGATAGTGTTATCAAACGGTAAATGGGAGGGGGGAGTATTTTTAATATCTCCAACATCTAACCCAACTGACGAAATGATGGAAGTATCGATAAATATTGCAAAAGACAGAAGCCATCTTTTTATTCAACTATTAAAGTTTTTTTTGTTTAAAAAGGTTTCAACTACTAGTTTTCGAAAATATTCTTGTAAATCAGCTCACATTCGAGTAAGAAAACCAATACCAACCCATTGCGATGGCGAAATAGTCGATAACTTACATGTGGTTGATTTTAAATTGCTCCCTAAAGCATTACAAATTCTTTCGTTTTAGAACTTAGATTCATTGTTTGTAAGTATGAGTTTATCAATCGATTTCTTTAAAATGTTAAAATTGATAGGTTTAACTAAATAATCTATATACTTAACTTTTTGTACCCTAGTACGGTTATAAACATCGGAATTTCCAGTTATAAAGATGATTGGAATATGCAATTTTTCTTTTTGTAGTATTTGTGCAACATCTATACCATCAATATCATCCTCAAGCATGATATCCATTAAAATTAAATCTGGCTTAAATTCTCTCGCATATTGTAATGCTTGTATGCCCTGATTAACGGCTCCAATTACTTTAAACCCCATTTTTTGTATCATTTTTGATAACAATAGAGATAAAACTTTATCGTCTTCAACAATAAGTATTTTCATTTTCTACTTGAACTCTTTATTAATAATTCTGTAATCATTTTAGACC
>JAYPYN010000190.1:0-355 GCA_038154605.1 Balneolaceae bacterium | reverse complement strand
TCAACACTAATTCCAAACACCTTGCTGTTCAAAGAATTATAAATTTTTAAATTGTCACGAATTGAGCAAAACTCATCTGTACAAACCCCAGAGAAAGCTAAAGGATAGAAAAATAATACTATATTTTCTTTAGCTTTAAACTCCTCTAAGTTAACCATCTCAAGTTCAGTATTTTGTAATTTTATGGTTGGCGCTGTTTTACCTTTTAAGCTCATAGTAATCGGTTCCTGTTTTAGTTAATACCTTTGTTAATGAATATGTGCTTGTTAAAATCCCTAATCCTAAAAATAGGATAGAAATCTCTTTAGCGTAATTAATTTCTTGAACGTTTATAAACCAATAAAATAAATATGAG
>JAYPYN010000189.1:0-3893 GCA_038154605.1 Balneolaceae bacterium | reverse complement strand
ATTCGGTAGTCTTTAGTAATTGTTTTCTAACTTCCTCACCAGCACCTCCTTCAAACAAAACGTTATCTGGTAATACAACCGCAGCTTCACCATTTATCTTTAGCATGGTTTTGATATGCTGTACAAAGTTCAATTGTTTGTTGGAAGTGGTTTCCCAAAAGTCTTGACGGTTGTAGCTCATGTCTTGCTTTTCGGCTTCACCATCTTCATTGGTAATGGTAATGCTACTTTTCTTTCCGAAAGGTGGATTGGCTAGTACATAATCTACACGTGTTCCGTCATCAGAAATCAACGCATCTGCTGATTTGATCGGCGTATCCCCATCTATCTCACCAATGTTGTGTAGATACATGTTCATCAAACACATCCTACGAGTGTTGGCTACAATCTCATTTCCATAAAAGGTTTGGTTCTTAAGAAAGGCTTTTTCTTCACGATCTAATTTATGGTTGGCGACAATCCAATCATAAGCGGCTAGGAAAAATCCTCCCGTGCCACAAGCAGGATCGGCAATAGTTTTTAGTGGTTTTGGTTGCACACAGGCCACAATGGTTTTGATTAATGCTCTTGGGGTAAAGTATTGCCCTGCCCCTGAACTCCCGCTGCTATCCATGGCGTTCTTTTCCAATAAACCTTCATAGATTTTTCCTTTGATGTCGGCACCCATTAGGTTCCAATTCTCTTTGTCAATAAGGTCGATTACCTTTAAGAGTTTGGAAGGGTCTTGAATCTTGTTTTGACTTTTGGTGAAAATCTGACCGAGCATGCCTTTTTCCGTGGATAAACTACGAAGTAATTGGCTGTAAAAAGATTCTAGTTCTGCACCTCTGTTGCTGGACAGGGTTTCGCCAGCGCAGGTTTCGCCGTCTGTAATTTCATTTCCCTCAACATCCTTTAGTTTTGGGAATTTCAATCCTTTGCTGTAAGGAGGTTTGTTGAGTTCATCTGCCATTTTAAGGAATAGCAAATAGGTGATTTGTTCTAGGTAATCACCATAACCCACCCCATCATCACGGAGTACGCCAGCAAGGTTCCATATTTTTGATACGATACTTGAGTCTGTCATTTCAGTCTATTTTTTTATTCTTTGTGTCTTGAATGAGCTTGTCAAAATCCGAACGATATGCTTTATCTTGGATTACACGGTATTTATCGTACTCTCCCTCAGCTTTAAGTTTTGCTTCTAAAGCGGTAATTTTACCATTGTCTGTTAAAATGGGATAATCAGATAGTTCTAAAAAACGATCCAAAAAGCCAACCCAATCTTTCATATTCATCACAATACCTCTTTGGGCTCTATTTTCTGCTAAATCTAAGTATGCAGTAACCAAGCGTTGCAATTGATTGAGATGCTCTTGATTTAGGTAGTTTTTAGCTACGGAAACATCTGATTTCAAAATCTTACCATCAGGTGCATTTCTCCAGGAAGTCAACCCCATAGCAATTTTACTCGCATCTACATTAGCATAGATTATTTCGGCTGCTGTTTTGCCTTGAATCGCCCAATGCAATTTGTTTTGAGTAGTTGCATAAAACTTTTTGGTGGTATCGGTATTCTGATTGTAATCGGCAGAGAGAGCATATATATCTGTGATTTTTTGGTAGAAACGTCTTTCGCTTAATCGTATCTCCCGAATACGCTCTAGCATTTCATCAAAGTAGTCTTGACCAAAATGCTTCATTTGTTTTAGGCGTTCATCATCCATAGCAAAACCTTTGATGATGTATTCGTGCAATATTTCTGTAGCCCATTTTCTAAAAGCAGTCGCTTCTTTGGAATTAACGCGATATCCTACTGCTGTAATGGCTCTTAGGTTGTAAAATTTTACGGTTTTAGTTTGTGTTTTGCCTTCTATAGCTCCGTGTGGAGTGGTGTGTCGGAAATCCCGACATACCACTTGTTCTTCCAATTCTCCTGCTTCAAATATATTTTTTAAATGCTCGGTAATGGTACTGCGCCCCTTATTAAAAAGCTCTGCTATCACCTTCTGTGTTAGCCAAAGCGTATCATTCTCAAAATACACCTCTACATTTACCTTACCACTCTCGGTTTGGTAAATCACAAAGTTCTCTATGTGTTGCAATTCATTCGTTTCCTGACTCATGATTTCTTCTTTTTCTCTGCTTTAACTCTTTCATTCCGACTTTGCTCAATGCGAGCTAATAATACCGAAGCAGGTTCATAATCGGGTGCTGCCTTGCAGGCGCTTACTTCGGCTTTGCTCAGTAACCGCCCTTCAAAGGCTTTTTTGAGAATGCTTTGGCGTAATGCCTCGGCTTTTTCTAAACTCTCGGTAATGCTTTCTTCTACCTTATCGCAAACCGATAATCGAGATTCAATTTCTTGAACGATTTGGTGTTGGATTTCAAGTTTGAAATGAGGTATTTCTAAACTAGCTATTTCACCTGAATTAATGTTGTTTACCCCACTAGTTGATTTGGCTTTGGATTCAATTTGTACTCTTAGGTCGTGTGATTTTAAACTGTAGAGAAGAAATTTAGAATCAATTAATTCTTTATCAGGTCTTAATCTTATTAGGTAACCAGCATATAAATAATCAACATCACTCTTAGTTATAAGAGCACATTTACCGACTAAATCAACACTTCCATTTGATCGAATTGTCAAAATATCGCCTTCTTGTAATTTTAAAGTCGAAATCTCCTTTGCATCAAATTCGGCATATTTCAGTTCTTCTGGGTTTATAAGTCCTTCACCAATGTTTGGAATCCTTAAAACAGCAATACCTTTTGGCTCTAATGAACATTTTTTCGATGTTCCATATCTAGGTTTATCAATTACAGAACCGAGTTTAATAATTTCTGGCTCTGCCTTTTCCTTGGTCAACTCACCCTCAAACGCTTTTTTGAGTACCGCTTGGCGATAGATTGTTAATTGGTCTTGTGCTTTTTTGAGGTCGGCGATGCCTTTGTCTAAATCTGAAAAGAGTGCTTCTATTTTGGCTACTATGGCGCGTTGTTCGGGGAGGGGGGCTATTTGAAAGTGAATCTTATTCAAGTTTTTTCTTGAAATGCGTTTCCTTGTTGTTCCGCTTTTTAATTTGTCTATTTCATTTCGAATAGATGGATTGTTTATTAAGTGCAGTAAATAACCTTGATGGATTTGAGTATTACTTGTACGCAGAATCGCAACATCTACAGCGGTAATGTATTTTTCTTCACCTTCTAGTGGAAAAATAGTGGCTCTTCCAAGTGGGTCAGGCATTCGAGCAATTAGAATATCACCTGTTTTTAAGAATGAACAATTATTTTCTGTAGCCCATTTATGAGTAACTCTTTTGTTTGATTTATCTCGGAAAAAACCATCTCCAATGTCGGCGAGTTGTATTAATCGAACTTCTCCATCTAAATCTTGATCTTTCTTCTCAACCCAATCACCATCAGAAAACAAACCTTGCTCCGATACTAATTTATCAAGTGTGCATTCTATCCAATCTTCTCTCATGTTATTACTCGTTTATTAGCGTGAGGGATAGTAGCGGCATCCTTTTGTGATCCCGATAGGAATCGGGAGTTAACAAAAGATATAGCGGATAGCCCGACCCCGTTGTATCGGGGGCACGCCCAAAAGGTAATATTCATTTTATTCATGTTGTCTGAACAGGATGTTTAAGATGATATGATTTCTAAGATAAAGTGATAGAGGTAATTTTGAGATGGTCATGATTTGTGATTTTTTAAACTTTTATTGAAAACTCTATGGTACTGTAAGCGTTCTGCTCCAAAATTAAGCAGTAAGCCATCGGAAATTTTGTATACTTCGCAGTAATTGATGGCTTGAGCTTTGTGAACTTCCATGGCTGCTCCAATTATTTTGTGTGTTAGCTTATTTATTTCTTCGTTATCCATCTTGTCTATCTGTGTATCATATT
>JAYPYN010000188.1:1272-3899 GCA_038154605.1 Balneolaceae bacterium | reverse complement strand
TTATATCAGCATTTAAATATCTTATTAGAGATATAAATTGTAAACCAATTAATAATCATTATACTACTATATATGCGGATGTTAAAATGGAAAGTTATAATTGGGGATTCCCATTTACAGAAAACTTCACAATTATTCGTTATGATATAACAAACAATTCAGATTTATATGCAGCCGCAGCCCCTTGGGATAGCGTATTTATAGGTATGTATGCTGATTTAGTGGTTCGCAACGTAAATACAGCTACTGAAACGGGAGGCGACTTTTTTAATAAAAATGGATTAGGGTACTTAGATTCTTTATATACGGCATATGCTTTTGATGCAGGTTCACCAGACAACCCTTCCATAAATACCTACGGAGCAGTATCTATCATTGGGGCAGAATATCGAGGAGAGCTTTTTCATCCATCGAATAGTGAACGACTGGAAAGTTTAGGTTACAATCCGCCATTCGTAGATCCAAGTTATTGGTTGTTTAGTTCAGGCACAGGTCTGTATGTAAGACCTGAAGATGATCAACGCCGGTATGAGAGAATGGCAACTAAATTCCCTTTGGATTCTGTAATTGCTGGAGAAACAGTTCGTGAACAACTTAGAACAGACGGCCAAACTGCTAATGGAAATTATATAACCATGTTGTCGATGGGACCTTTCCCAACGGTAGAACCAGGGGAAACAATAAGCGTATATTATGCATTTTCTGCGGCATTAAAACCGGATGATTTTCAAGGACCTGCTGGGAAAAAAGTGGATACTGAAGAATCAAGAGTAGAACTCATCAAAACGCTTGATTCTATAAACCGAGTGTACAAAGGGGAAGATAAAAATGGTAACGGAATATTAGATCCAGAAGAGGATACGGACGAAAATGGAGAGCTTACCCGATTTTTATTTCCAACGCCACCTGATAACCCAAATATTCGGGTAGAATTGGATGCAGGAAAAGCTACCATATATTGGGATAGAAATGCAGAATTTAGTGTAGATCGTGTTTCTGGAGAACAAGATTTTGAAGGATACAGAGTGTACCGTTCAGAACTTGGAGATGATTTGAATCCACAAGCCCGTCTTATTCGTGAATTTGATACTCCAGGTAATGATGTAGCCTTCAATACAGGATTTGATGAAATTGCGTTAGACTCCCCAATTACTTTTGATGGTGATACCACTACTTATTATTACGCCTTCGAGATCAATGATTTACTAAGTGGCTGGCAGTATGAAATATCGGTTACCGCCTTCGATAAAGGCAGCGATACATTTGAAATTGAAGGATTAGAAACAAGTCCAAATATTAATGCTGTTCGTGTTTTTCCTGGAACCCCAGTTAACCAAAACTTTAGTAGCAGTAATAAAAAATATAGAGTAGGTGTGTATCCAAATCCCTATAGAGTTAATGCTGCTTGGGATGGCCTACAAGAAAATGAGCGAAAAATAAATTTTTACAATTTGCCTGCGAAAGCAGAAGTAAGAATTTATACAGTTGCTGGCGATATTGTTGGAGAATTTACTCATGATTCGGAAACTTATAATGGTGATATTGGATGGTTTTCCAATTTTAGTGATGATCCTCGGGTGCTACCTGGAGGCGAACACGCTTGGGATTTACAATCTAATGCGAATCAAATCCTTACAACGGGGTTATACCTGTTCTCCGTAAAGGATTTATCTTCAGGAGAGATACAAACAGGAAAAATTGTAATCATCAAATAAAAACAATCAATATGAAAAAACTGATACCATGTTTATCTGTACTACTTCTAGCTCTCGTAGCTGTAAATGTACAAGCACAAGATAAGTCGCTTTTTTTCTCGCAGTATATCGAGGGTTCTAGTAACAACAAGGCTTTAGAAATCTATAATCCAACCCAAGATACCGTGTTTCTGGATGGTTGGGCTTTCCCAAATGTTAGTAATGCTCCATCTACTGCTGGGGAATATGAATATTGGAACAATTTCCCAGAAGGGGCATTCATTGCGCCAGGCGAAGCCTATGTGTTAGCGCATCCAGATGCTGACCAAGTGATTGTAGATTCAGCTGATTATACCGGTTTTAAATTTTTCAGTAATGGTGACGATGGATTTGCTCTAGTTAAAGGTGATTCTGCTGCCGGTGTTGGATTCGTGGTGATTGATTGGTTAGGTTCTTGGGATGGTGATCCAGGTAGTGGTTGGGATGTTGCTGGTGTTTCTGCTGCAACACAAGATCATACCTTAGTAAGGAAGAGCTACTGGCAATCAGGTAACTCTACGCCTCTTGGTTCTTTTGGTACAACCGCTTTTAATTCGGAGTGGATTGTATTAGAAAAAAATGATTTCACTGGAATAGGAACACATACTGTAGGCGGCGATTTTACCATTAAGGACTTCAACACATACAGAAACTTAACTACATTCGATGAATCAGTTATTGCTGGTCACCCGATGGTAGGCGAAGAAGTAACATTTACGGCCGTAATTGTTTCTTATCCAGGTAGCTCAGGTCTTGCAACACCTAGAGATGACAACAATGATGACGTTATTGATAGAATAAGCCGTATCCATGTATTTGTAACAGATACTTCAGCACTTTCGCAAGGTAGAGCAGGGATGTCTATTCAATTGGTCGAATCGGACTATACATTAC
>JAYPYN010000188.1:266-1262 GCA_038154605.1 Balneolaceae bacterium | reverse complement strand
GCACAAGTGTCAGTTTCTGAAACCTCATTACTTGGAAACGTAAATGCAGAATTCCCCGCATATGCATCATTAATACAGCCTTGGGAAGTTTCTGCCGCTGATATTAACGTACTGAATTTGGATGGTACGCATGAAATTAATGCAGCAAACTATGGAGAGTACAATGGAGCCTATGTTAAAGTAATGGGGGCAACAGTATCTAATGTTTCAACAGGTGATCGTCCAAACTGGGCAATTAATGAAAATAGTTCTAGAATCTATGTGTATGATACTTCACTTCGATTCAGAAATGATCGAGTAAATTACCTGCCATCTTTTAACTATCGTAGAACAGGTACAGATCCTGTATTTACTCCTCCAGCTCCTGGTGCGGTTGTTGATCTTAGTGGATTTATAAATCTTGTAGGTGACAATCCAGATGGAAATGTTACTTCAGGATCACAAGCTTTCAGTATTAACCCATTCGAAGATGGTGTAGTTTGGTTAAATGGTGTTAGGTTTGAAAACGGACAAGACGTAAATGGACAAACGTTTACTTGGCCGAAGGATCTAAGTGTACTTGGATTACCTCCTGTATTTTCAAATGTTGAACAATCAGATTCGGCAGTTACTTCATCTGATGCAGTTACTATTTCTGCAACAGTAGTTGGAGTAGATGGCAAAACGGTTACTGGAGTTGATTTGATTTATGCAGCAGCAGGTGTAACGGACACTCTAGCAATGACTGCTGCAGGTGATGTTTATTCTGCAACAATCCCAGCTCAAGAAAACTTTACACCTGTTACGTTTTTTATGATAGCTACAGATAGTGATAATCTAACGGGAAGAGGCCCGCTCGCAGGAGACTATGGTTATTTTGTGCAAGATGGCGCGATTGATAAAATTTCTTTATTGCAACAAACATCCGATGATGGCCCAGGTGCGAGCCCATTAGCTGGTGCTGGTGTTCGCGGTATGAACATAACAGGTACCAGCGTATCTGATGCTACAGATGGT
>JAYPYN010000188.1:0-256 GCA_038154605.1 Balneolaceae bacterium | reverse complement strand
CTGCGGCTTGGGGTGGTATTTTCTTGGAAAAAACATCCGAGACAGAGGCTCTAACAAGAGGTGATATTATAAATGTTACCGCTGGTGAAGTGGTTGAAGCTTCAGTGGCTTCTAATTCACTTACACTAACCCAGCTTGTAAATACTACATTTACTGTTACTTCATCAGGCAATGACCTTGATACTGTAATTCCTACGTTGACTTCCGATTTTGTTGTTGCAAATGCTTCAGGTGGAGAATTAGAACCATACGAAGG
>JAYPYN010000187.1:0-3899 GCA_038154605.1 Balneolaceae bacterium | reverse complement strand
CTCCATCAATCCATTCCCAATAGTTTCGGTAATTATCCATATATGCATTACCAATTTGTTTATGTAAGGCTGTATCAATACCCAATCTAGATAAGGTTTCTTCAAAACGCCGCCGCTGTAGAATAAATCTATCAATTTCACCTCTACCATATTCTTCCCATAACCCTTTGTTGATCAAATGATATACGTTTAGCAATGTTTTGAGCGAAATATCTGTGAATACGTCAAAATGCTGGTAAACGTCTGCTAATCCTTTCTGTTCTGCCTTTTTGTGATCAAGAAGGGTGTCATCTAGGTCGAAATAAATAAACTTTGGAGTTAAATTAGACAATGGAATAGTTTTTGAACGGTGAATAAATAATTTAAACTAAAACAATTTTGGCTCGTAGTGCGAGCACAAAGTTAACAATCAAAATTAATAATCATGAAAGGTAAAGCAATTATTTTTTCAATTATCATAGGGTTACTTATCATTGTTGGAATTAGTGTAAACAATGGGCTGGTTGAGAGAGAAGAGAATGTAGAAAGTGCTTGGGCTCAGGTAGAAAATCAATATCAGCGAAGAGCTGATTTAATACCAAATTTAGTTAATACTGTACGAGGAGCAGCCGATTTTGAGCAAGAAACCTTAACAGCTGTTATAAACGCGAGAAGTAAAGCAACCTCAGTAAATATTACTGCTGCTGATCTGAATGATCCTTCAAAAATTGCTCAATTTCAAGAAGCTCAACAGCAACTATCAGGTGCATTATCTCGACTTTTAGTAAGTGTTGAGAGATACCCCGAATTAAAAGCGAATAGTAATTTTGGTACCCTTCAAGCACAGTTGGAAGGAACAGAAAATAGAATTTCAACCGAACGTATGAGATTTAATAAAGCCGCACAAGCTTACAATACATCCATAAAAAAATTTCCTACAAGCATCATTGCAAGTATTGGTGGATTTGAAACAAAATCATATTTCGAAGCCGAAAAAGGTGCTGAAAAAGCACCAACTGTAGATTTCTAAACCACGCTTTAATAAACGACTACCATTTATAAAAGAACAAACTAAGTTTATCCTAAAGCATATTTTATCTGAACTATGGCACGAATACTTTCAAAAGAACAAGAAAAAACAGTAATGCATGCAATTAAAGAGGCTGAAACAAACACTTCTGGCGAAATAAGAGTGCATTTAGAAGATCGTTGTAAAAATGGTGATCCAATAAAGAGAGCCGTAGAGATGTTTGGAGAGTTACATATGCATGAAACTGAACTTAGAAATGGGATAATCGTTTATGTAGCGATCAAAGATCATAAACTTGCCATATGGGGCGATGAAGGTATCCATACTAAAGTTGGACAAAATTTCTGGAACGATACTCTATCTACCATGCAAAAGTACTTTAGTGCAGGTGATTATGAATCAGGACTATCTGAAGCAATTTTAATGGTTGGCGATAAGTTAAAAGAATATTTTCCTTACCAAACTGGTGATGTAAATGAACTTTCGGATGACATTAGCTATGGTGACTCTGATGCGTAAATTCATCCTCACCATTTTCTTTCTCTCTGTATCAGTTATGGCTAATAGCCAAAATTTTGATTTTCTACCCAGCCAGCCAACAGGAATGGTAAATGACTATGCCGATATGCTTTCCACCAATGAAGAGTATAACCTTGAACAAAAGCTAAGATCATACCGCGACAGCACCTCCAATGTTATAGTAATTGCTATTATCAATAGTTTAGAAGGGTATTCAAGAGAAGAAGCAGCAACAGAGTTAATGAACAATTGGCGAATCTGGGAAGGCGACAGATACAATGGGGTGCTGATCCTAATTTCTAAAACAGATCGAGAATTAAAAATTGAAATAGGTTATGGTTTAGAGGGTGCAATTCCCGATGCGATGGCCAATCAAATTGTCCAAGATATTCTAATTCCAAATCTGCAAAACGGAACGGTTTATAACGGACTTGATACAGCTACTAATGCCATCATACAACTTGCTTCGGGTGAATACAAAAGCTCAAGAGATACCTATGATCGCCAAAGTAATAGCGATGGAGATTTCCCCTTAGATGTTATCATTATAATCGGAGTCATCATCTTTTATCTGATTTCTAAAGGAGGGAAACCAAGAGGGGGAAAACGTACCATAGGCGCAGATGATGTGATCGAAGCGATATTCTGGAGCCAAATATTTGGTGGAGGAAGACGTCACGGAGGAGGAAATAGTGGATTTGGTGGTGGTTTCGGAGGCGGCGGAAGTAGTTTCGGCGGCGGTTTTGGTGGCTTTAGCGGTGGTGGTGGTTTTGGCTCTGGCGGGGGCGGTGCAGGAGGCAGCTGGTAAATTATTTTGCAGAATGCTGATTATGATCTAGATCAACATTCAACCTCTTTAATTTAGTAGAGCCTGCTCTAGATCAAAAATTATATCATCGGCATCTTCAATTCCAACTGCGAGTCGTACTAATCCTTCGGTTATACCCGCTTTAATCCTTAACCCAGCATCCATTACAGAGTGAGTCATGGATGCTGGATGTTGAATTAATGTATCTACGGTACCTAGACTTACTGCAAGCGTACATAACTCTACCTTATTCATAAGGTTCGTACCTGCTTTAAATCCACCCTTTAATTCGAATGATATTACTCCCCCAAAACCGTGTTCCATTATTTGATTAGCAAGAGCGTTATCAGGATGAGAAAGTAAACCTGGATACCAAACATACTCTACTTTTGGATGATGTTCTAAATATTGTGCAACTTTCATAGCATTTTCTGTATGCTTACTCATCCGCAACGGCAATGTCTTAATACCATTGGTAAGTAACCAAGCATCCATTGGCCCTGCGATTCCACCTAAATTTTTTCTGAATTTATGTAAATGAATTTGCTCAGTTAACTCTTTTTTTATAACCAATGCTCCACCAATTACAGAACCATGCCCTCCTAAATATTTAGTTGTTGAATGTGCTACAATATCAGCTCCATATTTAATAGGTTGAAGGTGATATGGAGTAGCAAAAGTATTGTCAACCATTAAAATTGCTCCATGTTTATGCGTTAGTTTGGAGATGGAAACAATATCTGCAACACGCATGGTTGGATTAGAAATACTTTCGATATACACCATTTTTGTTTTAGGGTGCTTTTTCAATTCCATTTCTAGTAAAAATAGATCCGTGGTATCTACAAAGGATGTTGAGATTCCTAAATCTGGTGCTTCTACTTCTAAAAATTGACTTGTACAGCCATACAACGCATCTTGAGCTATAACATGACCATTACGAGCAGCTGCGATAATACCTGTAGTTATAGCAGCCATTCCACTACCAAATGCTAGACCATGATAATGATCTGCTTCTGGTAAATTGAACGTCTCAAGCTCTGTAATTGCTCGCTCTAATCGCTCAACCGTGGGGTTACCTAAACGCGAGTATATATGAGTGGCACCACTTTCTTCTCCTTGAAATGCTTTAGCACCTTCATCAACATTATTGAACACAAAAGTAGAAGTCTGATATATTGGATTAATGTGAGAACCAAATTGATCTTTTTTATTTTCACCCGCGTGAACTGCTAGCGTTGTAATTTTTTTTTGAGATGTTTTTGAAGCAATCATAATATTGGAATATTGGTTTGTTCTTTAATCACATTAAGCACAATACTGGTGTATAGGCGTTGTACATCGGGTAACGTAGCTAATTTAGTTCGTACTAAGTACTCATAATCTTCCACATCATTTGCTACAATATGAAGGAGAAAATCTCCATCACCTGTTGTATTGTAACAGGCTAGAATTTCTGGAATAGCTTTTACGGCGGATGTAAATTCGTCTAACATTTGTAATCTATGGGCATTAAGAGTTACCGTTACAAATGCATTTAACCCCATATTTACAGTTTTGGGG
>JAYPYN010000186.1:2267-3905 GCA_038154605.1 Balneolaceae bacterium | reverse complement strand
ATCATAGATGCTTCTATGCCTGCAATGATCAGAACATCTGGTTGCATGTGGAATAAAGAAGACAAAACACAAGATACTAAAGCAGTAATTCCAGATAGTAGTTATGCAGGAGTTTATCAAACAACCATTGAGTTTTGTAAAACGCATGGAGCATTTGATCCTACTACCATGGGTTCGGTTCCTAATGTTGGTTTAATGGCTCAAAAAGCAGAAGAATATGGTTCTCACGACAAAACTTTCGAAGTTTCAAGTGATGGAACAATGAGTATAATCGATTCTAAGGGAAATACTTTAATGAAACATACGGTTGAAGCAGGCGATGTTTGGAGAGCTTGCCAGGTTAAAGATGAGCCTGTTCAAGATTGGGTTAAACTAGCAGTATCAAGAGCTAGAGATACGGGTTCCCCTGCTGTATTTTGGTTAGATGAAGCACGAGCTCATGATGCTGAGCTCATCAGAAAAGTGAATATGTATCTTAAAAACCATAATATTGAAGGATTAGAAATACATATTATGAACCCAGTGGAAGCCACTCAGTTTTCATTAGACCGAATTATTGATGGTAAAGATACCATTTCCGTAACAGGAAATGTACTGCGTGACTATTTAACCGACCTCTTTCCTATCCTAGAGCTTGGAACATCAGCTAAAATGCTTTCTATTGTTCCTTTGATGAACGGCGGGGGATTATTCGAAACCGGTGCAGGAGGATCTGCCCCAAAACACGTTCAACAATTCGTAAAAGAGAATTATTTACGTTGGGATTCCTTAGGCGAATTCCTTGCATTAGCGGTATCTCTGGAACACTTAGGTAATACATTTGATAATGAGATTGCTAAAATACTCGGCGAAACTCTTGATACAGCGACTTCAAAATTATTAGATGAAAATAAATCACCAGCCCGAAAGCTAGGTCAGCTTGATAATCGTGGTTCTCACTTCTATATAGCAATGTATTGGTCTGAAGCGTTGGCTATTCAAACTAAAGATACAGAGCTTTCTGAACGCTTTAAGCCCGTTTATGAGGCATTAAGTTCTAATGAAAAAGTAATAAATACTGATTTAATTAGCGCTCAAGGTCATGCTGTTGAAATAAATGGGTATTTCAAACCTGAAGCCGCCTTAGTTGATAAAGCTATGAGACCAAGTGAAACATTGAATAAGATATTAGCACAGGTATAGAACGTTCTAATTAATAATAGAAGGGGTGATCTTACCCTTTCTATGTTTAGCTTTCACTATTGATATGGACATCTTCATAATCCACTACAAAATGGAACCAATCATCCATAAGTACTTTTAAGTTGGAATAAAATTCGTTTATTTTTTCAATATCATCAGCAGTTACCTTAACAAGTTGAATGTGCTGCTTATCCTTTAATATTAGCTCTATTGTGAACCATTCTTTTCTTACTAGTCCACGCCCTACTAATGCCTGACCTGAATCAAAATTCGAGAACAAAAATCTATCTATTTCATCAAACGAAAGTAACCGGCGTTTAATTTTTATATTGCTAAAAATTCTAAAATATTGTGTGAGTTGATATCGATCAGAATCGAATTCATATTCGTGGCGGGTAAAAAGTCTAATCAATAAAGCTACTGCAAATATCCAAAGAAAAACAGCAAAGAAAACAC
>JAYPYN010000186.1:0-2257 GCA_038154605.1 Balneolaceae bacterium | reverse complement strand
AATCGAGCAACGTAAAACTATCTTCTACATTAACATTAATAGTAGGCTTTTTGTAGGTAATTAGATATTTCATTAGAGATTTTTGAAATCTAAAAATTTAGTGTAGAAGAAATATCATTAAAATTCCTACCATTAAGAACCATATTACACTTGAATAACCCCTGTTTTGTACTCTGGTATATCAGAATTCAAATTCGCAACTTCAATGGCTTTTGAAATTCGTTCACGCGTTTGGGCTGGATGTATGATCCCATCAATCCACAATCTAGCTGCAGCGTAACGCACATCAGTTTGTTTATTATAGCGATCAGTGATCTCATTTTGGAGTTTAATTTGCTCCTCTTCACTTAAGTCTAGCCCTTTTTTCTTCAAGGCGGCAATTTGAATTTGAGTTAATGTTTTACCTGCCGATGCTCCACTCATCACTGCGATGTTAGCTGTTGGCCATGCATACATAAATCGAGGATCGTAGGCTCTTCCACACATCGCATAATTTCCAGCTCCATAACTATTGCCAACTACAATTGTAATTTTAGGAACCGTTGAATTTGCCATCGCATTTACCATTTTTGCTCCATCTTTAATGATACCCCCATGCTCACTTCGTTTCCCAATCATAAATCCCGTAACATCTTGTAAAAATACTAATGGTATTTTCTTTTGATTACAATTCATAATAAATCGAGCGGCTTTATCGGCAGAATCGCTATAAATTACGCCCCCAATTTGCATCTCTCCAGATTTTGTTCTGCTAACGGTTCTTTGATTGGCGACAATTCCAACACTCCAGCCATCAATGCGTGCATACATTGTAATGATGGTATTACCATAACCTTTTTTGAATTCTGTTCCAGATTTATCATCAATAATACAATCCAACACCTCATACATATTGTAAGGTGCTGTTCTAGATTCTGGAAGTATAGTAAAGATATCACTTGGTGGCCGAGCTGGTTCCTTGGGTTTTGAACGGTTGAACCCTGCGGTTTTGAACGGACCAATTTTATCTACTAAATCCCGAATAGTAGAAATACATTCTTTATCATCTTTCATTTTATAATCGGTGACTCCACTAATTTCGGTATGAGTTGTTGCTCCTCCTAAGGTTTCATTATCAACCGATTCACCAATAGCAGCTTTCACTAAATAAGATCCAGCTAGAAATACACTCCCTGTACCATCAACAATCAAGGCTTCATCACTCATTATAGGTAAATATGCACCACCAGCTACACAGCTACCCATAATCGCAGCAATTTGAGGAATGCCTTTTGAAGATATGACAGCATTATTTCTGAACATTCTTCCGAAGTGATCCTTATCTGGGAAAATTTGATCCTGCATGGGAAGGTACACTCCTGCCGAATCGACCAAATAGATTAGAGGAATATGGTTTTCTATTGCAATTTCTTGTACTCTCACATTTTTTTTTGCGGTTATAGGAAACCAAGCCCCGGCTTTTACGGTAGCATCGTTAGCAACAATCATACACTTTCTTCCAGAAATGGTGCCTATACCTGTAATTACTCCGCCTGATGGACAACCTCCTTCCTCATCATACATCTCAAATCCAGCCCATAAACCAAGCTCATAAAAAGCGCTTCCATTATCAATTAATAAAGAAATGCGTTCCCGAGCAGTTAATTTACCTTTAGAATGTTCTTTTTCAATTCGAAGTTTGCCACCACCTAATTGTATGTTTTGTTCTTGTAGTCGAAGATTTTCGATAAGCTTTTGCAGCCATCGCGATGATTTTGAATCTATGGTACTATTCATAGTTAAAATGGCAAGGATTTGATATACTTATTACTTTTATCTTAACGTTCAAAATAAAAAATTTTTGTTCTCTAAAAATTCTTAACCCAAATTAAGGGTAATATATCTATCTATGAAAAAAAACATCTTTTCAATTATTGCTTTATCTATTTTTTTTAGTTCTCAATTATTCTCCCAAAATAAAAGAATCCAATTCGTGGACTTAATAAATAGGGCATCTATTCAAACTATCTTTACAGATGATGTATTTCTACCGACAGAGACTGGTGCTACTTCTTATGTAACTATTTTTAAATTTGACAACTCCATCTTTCCATACAAGAAAATATCTGGAGATATTCTATCCCGTGCTCCAGAAACTGCCGAGTTCTACACTACAATGCGTCTAAGCAAAGAAGTTTTTTATGGACTTTCAAAAGAAAAAAATACTGAAATTGAAGTGGTGGAGAGAGATATATGGAATGATACATTGTACACTATA
>JAYPYN010000185.1:0-3906 GCA_038154605.1 Balneolaceae bacterium | reverse complement strand
ATTTCAGATAAAGCTTCGTCTGTTTTCCAAACAAAGGCCACAAATATACACGTTAAAATACCACCAATTGGTAAACCAAGGTTACTGAAGATGTAATCCAAATGACCGATAAGCACTGGGTAAAAGGCAATAATCATAGATAATGCAGTTACACCAAGTCCAACTCCCCAAGCGGCTTTTTTGCGTGGTACTTTATGCTCATCAATAACATAAGATACTGGAACTTCTAATAATGAGATGGTTGAGGTGAGTGCAGCTATGCTTAGTAGTAGAAAAAATACCACGCCAACCAACAACCCAACTAAACCACCTATGCTATGAAATAATGCAGGTAAAATTTGAAATACTAAATCTGTGCTTGATGCGAGTGAACCTCCAACAAAAATTTCTATCCCAGCCGCTTTGGCAGCGTACATCGCTGGTAAAATTAAAAGCCCAGCCAAGAAAGCAATTCCTACATCGGCGAGAGTTACAAGTGCCGCAGCTTGTGGAATATTTTCTTTACTATTGAGATAAGAACCATAAGTAATTAAAGCCCCCATCCCTAAGGATAATGAGAAAAAGGATTGCCCCATCGCTGAAAATATCAACCTAGCGTTTATCTTGCTAAAGTCGGGCAATAAATATTCACGAACTCCATCCATCGCACCCGGTTGAGTGAGAACGTATACAATCATAAGAACAATTATACCAATTAAGAGGGGCATCATGGTTTTGGTGGCTTTTTCAATACCGTCACTTACACCTCCAGTAATTATTTTGATGGTTGCAAGCATAAACACTGCGGCTATAACTGCATTCTTAACGCTATTACCGGTATCAGATAACCACTCGGCTGCATTGATCCAACCAAGAAAGTAGAAGATTTCTTCAAATGCAAAGGCGAAGGCCCAACCTGCAATCACAGAATAGAAGGAGAGAATCATCACCCCACAGATTACACCCCAAAGACCAACTAGCGGGAAAAATTTATTTGAGGATAAAGCTTTGAATGCACCAACAGGATTTTTTTTAGACTTTCTTCCTATCGATAGTTCTGCGACCATTACAGGAAAACCGATTAAAAATGTGCATAAGAGATAAATTATCAAATAAGCGCCACCACCTTCGGTAGCTACTTTTGTAGGAAACCCCCAAATATTACCAAGGCCTACAGCAGAACCAGCTGCTGCTAAAATAAAACCTAATTTTGAATTCCAAGATCCACGATCTGTAGTTGACGATGTTGCCAAAATTATACCTCCAATAAAGAATTAATTTAAGAGTAGAAAATATCTAAAAGACTACTTCTTAATCAACTGCCGAAATATAACTCCTGAAGATGCTGCTACTCGGTATTCGTTCTTAATAGATTTTATTCCTTTTAAGTCACATTTTTTTGCATTAGCAACCATTTCCCAATCCCCATTTGGAAGAATAATTTTATGCGAAGTTTTATTATTTCCATTCAAAGAGATAAAATAATTGTAGCGATCTCCGGCCGATTTTCCATCAATTGAAAAGGTGATATGTAAGGGATCTTTATACACCTTAAATTCTATATTCTCAGGGTTAGATTTGCGAAGGGCAGGAGAATGTAAACGTAAACTAATTAAACCTTTATAATAATTGAATAATACCTGGTTGAGAGAAATTTCATTGAAATTTAGCCAATTGGTTTCATTGTCTTTGTTGTAACTGTCGTGGTCTAATTTACCGACGTTAGAATCTTGGTTATTATGGTCCACTATTACCTTAGCGCGTCCCCATTCTTGTCCTTGATGAACCATAGTTATCCCTTGACTCACAAACAAAGCGAGAGCGCCGAGTTTGGCTATTTCTAATTCTTTCTTTTCTAGTGATGTTGCCTCTATTTGATTGTTGTATATCCGAGTCTGTTTGGCGTGATTAAGAGCAATTTTAATGTAATCTGCGAACGTATATCCATCATGAGACTCTATATAGTTTACAGAATGTTTGGAGCTTTGGAATAACCCTTGTTCGTGGTTGAGCAGAGTGCCACGAATAAAATTTTCTAATGCAAATCGATTACAACCATGGTGCCAATCCCCAAAGAGAAAGCCTTTATCGTTTACGGGATCGTAGCCTTTAAATCCATTTCTGAGTTTGTCATTCCAACTCGACCACCCATGTTCCGAAAAGCCCGTTGGTTTGTATTCTCCACCCCAAGGTTCGGCAATTAAAACAACATTTGGATTTATTTTTGTGGCTTCTTCTCGAATTAAATCGATGGTATACCAATCAATAATTCCTGCCAAATCAAATCTAAATCCATCAATATGATATTCCGACATCCAATATTTAATAGATTCAACAATCAATTTTCTTGAATATTCCGAATAGGTATTTATATCATTGCCTGTCCAACTGTCATTGATGTAATGCCCTTCATCATTCATTCTAAAGTAATGATGTTTAGCAGTATGCTTTAGAGGATTTAAATCATATTGTGATGCATGATTGTACACTACATCCATGATTACTGTGATATTTTCCTCATGTAGCTTATTAACAACTTGTTTTAATTCATTTACAGCATTTAGACTACGCCCAATCACCGACCCTTGGTTGATATTTCCATCCGAAGCGTAGACCGTTTCAGGAGCCAGAAAAAATGAGGTCATGTATCCCCAATGGTTTTTGGAGTGAGGATTCCATGTGTTTTTTAGTCCAGATGGTAAAGTTGCATTGAAAGGTGGTTCCCAATAGGCAAATTTTTGTAGAGGTAAAAATTCAACACAATTAACACCTAGTTTTTTTAGATGCTTTATTCCACCAACTTCGGCTTGCCACAAATCGTTATAAATGCCTTGAACGTATGTTTTTGAGGATGGATGCGCAACCATGTCTTTGATATGCGCTTCATATATAATTAAATCTCTGGGATCTTTTTTCGAATTAAAATCTTTATCTGTCCATTTAAAATCTGGAATTTTTGCAATAAGTGTTTTAGCAAATCCAAGATAATGATTTCGCGAAGTTACATGTTTACTCCATGGATCAGCAATATATTTGTCGGAGCATTCAAAAAATGGATCATGTTCGTCTGCATGAATTTTAAATGCATACCATTTATTTATTAAATCAGTGCCATCATGATGATAATTCCATATTCCAGCATCGTCTTTTGTCATGCTGTAGTAGGTGCCAACGGAATGTTCAAAGCTATCAAAAACAACTAGAAATAGCTGCTCGGCTTTGGGCGAAAACACTCGAATTACCAAACCGGATTCGAGTATGCTCAAACCTAAATCATACGCATCAAAATTTATTTTTTCATGCGTGTCATCAAGAGCCTTAGTATCAATCATTTTAGGAAATGACACTACCAGTTTCGGAATTAGTACTCACAAATTCTAAGTCTCCCGTACTATTTTCTGCCATTAATATCATTCCTTTACTTTCTACACCCATAAGCTTTTTTGGGGCTAAATTGGCGACAACAGTAACTTTTTGCCCAATCAGAGAAGATGTATCCACTTTATGAGCAATACCAGAAACAATGGTTCTTTGCTCAATGCCTAAATCAACAGTTAGCTTTAGCAATTTTTTTGATTTAGGTATGGCCTCGAAAGCAAGAATTTCACCCGTTCTTAAATCCATACCCATGAAATCATCGAAATTAATATTCGATTTAAAATCAGGATAAGACGCAGTTGTAGTAGCAACGGCAACTTTACTTTCAAGTTTTTCAATTTGTGCTGTAATTTGTTCGTCTTCTATTTTGGTAAATAACACCGTGCCAGTTTCAATATTAGTTTTCGGCTTAATCATTTGATCAGAAATATCATTCCATGAAAATGTTTCTGAAAGTGAAAGCTGCGCTCTCAGCTTTTTCATAGAATGTGGAAGAATAGGAGATAACAATACAGATAAAGCGGCACATAATTGCATGCTTACATATAA
>JAYPYN010000184.1:0-3950 GCA_038154605.1 Balneolaceae bacterium | reverse complement strand
CCTCTAGATAACCCTGACAGTCCTTATAGTTATGGATCAACTACTTATTTAATTGAAAAATTTAATATCGAATACTTTTCTTCCTTTAAGGAATATCATACTGATACAAAATCAAAGAACATTAAATTTGAAACCGATTTTTCCGCGTTTG
Organism: Balneolaceae bacterium; assembly: GCA_038154605.1. Classification (GTDB taxonomy): domain Bacteria; phylum Bacteroidota; class Rhodothermia; order Balneolales; family Balneolaceae; genus HXMU1420-13. The sequence continues at coordinate 3,799 of JAYPYN010000184.1, read as the reverse complement.
CAATATCCGATTTTAAAAATTTTGAAGAATCTTATTTACAAGCATTACCATTTGCAATACAAGAAGTAAGCAATATCTTCGGCATTTTAGATGCCTTTACAGAAAAGAAAATCTATCTAGAAAGTGAAGCTACGAAAGCTGCTTTTCTTGATAATTTATCTAATACGAAAATTCTACATATAGCTACTCATAGCGAAGTTTCAGAGCAAGATCCATTATTTAGTATTATTTACTTAAATAATTCAGACAATACTTCTATAAGTAATGCACTATATGCCTATGAATTATTTAATCATCGATTAAATAATGAATTAATCATGCTTAATTCCTGTAGTTCTGGTTCGGGAAGTTACCTACAGGGTAGTGGCATAATGGGCATTACCAGAGCCTTAAGGTATGCTGGCACCAAAAGTATGGCTCTAAATGTATGGGCTGTAAATGATAAGGTAGCAAGTGAGTATGCTTCCGTTTTCTATGCTTCTTTAAATAAAGGTAAAAGTAAGTCTGAATCTGTTAGAGATGCTAAACTTCATTTATTACATAATGGAAATGCTAATCCTCATTATTGGGGTGCTTTTATACTTACAGGTGATACTTCCCCGTTAATAAAAAGACCAGGAAATTCCGGTCTTTTATTCATTTTATTAATTGTATTTATACTTTCAGTTAGTATTTATATAAAAAAAGATAATTATTTAGGGTCTAGGGAAGTATAGCATGTAAATTTAACATATTGCTATGCAATGAAAATTAAATGTTACAATCGTTCAAAGCTTTCTGAAGCTATATATGGGCAAATATTAATATACTTTGCCATGGATTTTATCACTAACCAAACAGCTGGATTAGCGGATATTTCCCGACGCTGAGTAAACTCTATCTTAGTCTTACTCAGAATCAGAAGCCAACTGTAAGTAAATAAGAAACCCCTTTTAAAGGCATTTAGGAGTGGATGAATTATACTTTGTCACATATAGTTTCGAAAAGCGAATGCTCGAGGCATCGGATACCCACTTTATCCTACATTTTAAAAGAAACAGAAATTTAGTTTGGGATATCGTAATAGTTAGCTAAACTCCGTTATGCAAAAAACCTCATAGCTGATTCACTCTGAGGTATTTACTTCTCAGGATCGTTATTTAACTTTATTAATCGCGTTTAAATGACGTTCTGCAATTCTGCTAAATTGGCCATTAAACTCAATTGTTTTGATTAATGTTTTCTCTGCTGCTAATAAATCATCATGCTGAATCTGAGCATTTGCTAAATACCAATATCCTTTTTCTAGAAATACGGGATCTAAATTATCAAAAGTAACTACGCGTGTGAAATTAAGAAGAGCATTGTTATAATCTCCATAATTGTACTGAATAGTACCAAGGCTAAGTATAAGCTTGGCCAAGACTTTATTATCTTTTTCGATTGCTATTTCATTATTAAGAAGCTGTATGGCTTCATCACTATAACCTTCATTAGCAAGACGTAATGCTTCTTTTATTACTTCATTCTCAATAATATCTGGATTATCACTTGCACTACGATATGTATCAAATTCAATCCAAGTCATCGGTTCTAAGCTGTTGTTAGAGAGATTTTCTGAATTAAAGTTGAACACTCCAATTACACCAATAATTATTGCAATAGCTGCTGCCGCTCCGTATGTTGCTACATTTCTAATTTGATGCGTTATGGCAACTTCTTTAGTGGTTCTTTCATCTTCAATAATTGCTCTTAAGTTTGCCACACTTTTTGTGTAATCAAGATAATATTCATCTTGGATTAACTCACTCCAAAGTTCATCAACTTCTTCTTGAGTAAGTTTATTATTGATATAGAAATCAATTTTTCTCTCTAAATTTTTATCAAACTTACTTTCAATCATAATATTTCTATTTTTATAATTATTAAAACAATTTTAAAATACAAAGAATAATATCATAGAAAATTTAACGCATTAGATTTGAAATAATACAAAGCTTTTAATGCTTTATCTCATATTTGATATTATCGGTTGTTATAGTTGCTTTAAAAGAGCTTAGCTACACCATTTTGTTACATAACTATAAGAAAAAAAATAGCATTTAAAATTTTTTATTTCTACATCTATTATTGCTAACATAGCTTTAAAAAATATGGTATATATGATAAGTGACCTTAAACTATCAATACATGTAACACTGAATATTTTAATTATAATTAGTTGTTTCGGATGCATCAATGATCCTAATATTGTAATCTCTGGAACTATCGATTACATCGGTAACAGTGATTTTAATATCGAGACCATTCCTTTACATTATAAATATTCAAAAAAAGATCAGATTCCTATAGAAGTTAATAATGCTAAATTTCAAAGTAGTTTATCTATAAATGATCCTCAAATTGTCTACATAATCATTCAAGATGAGAACTATCCTATTTACCTCGAACCTTCCCAACATACCCACATATCAATATCTAGATCTTCCTTTCCATACGATGTAGTAGTAGAAGGTCCTGGAAATATTGCTAACAATGCTTATCAAAACTTCATAAAAGCTACTAAGGGACTTCAAGACTCTATTGATATAGAATTAAACAAACTCAAATTTGGAACTCCTAATACCTTAGATCAACTAAATTTAAAAAAAATCGAATTAGCAAAAACACACCTTGCTGGGACTGATTTTAATGATTTGTATTTAAAATATAGAGGAGAATATTATGTAACTAAACTTAGAGCTTTAGAATACTCTAGACATCATTTGGTTGAATTAGATTGGGATAAGGAGAGGCAAAGTATTTTAAATATGGCTGTTTTGGATGATTTTTTCTCTTTTGAATCTTTAAAAGCTCAACGTGCTGGGATTCGTGATTTCACCCATTACTATGCCCGAACTTTTGGTATTTACGAAGCAGTTGAACAGAAATTTGGGAAATCATTAGCTGAATATGACATAAAGAGAATAGCTTATGAGGCGTTGAATGAAAAAAGAATGCGCATAATTGAATTGATCGAAGACCCAAAAGCAAAAGCCTATGCAGAACTTTTTCTTGTTGCAGAAAGAATAGGTGAACTATCACTAGCACTGGCAGAACCTAGCTATCAAGAATATCTTTCTAAATATTCTGAATATGATGAATTCACTCATTTTATATCTAAATTCTTTAACGAAATAAAATCAGTATCACCTGGTGAACCTGCTATTCCATTTATATTATTTGATAAAAATGGTACATCGTATGCTCTAAATGACTTTACTGGAAAATATGTACTTTTAGATTTTTGGGCTGGTTGGTGCAAACCTTGTTTAGAAGAATTTCCCATTATGAGAGAGATATATTCTAACTACTCTCGAGAAACCTTAGAAATAGTAGGTATTTCCACGGAGATTGATAGTTTAGTTTGGCGTAAAGATCTTCGAAGATTCGAAAATCCCTGGATACAATTGTATGGAGGCAAGGGTTTCGATCAAGAAACATTCAAAGCTTATAAAGGCGGGGGAATTCCGTTCTATATTTTAATTGATCCTAACGGAAACATTGCACGATATAATGATATGCGACCATCCTTTAATTTCTCTGCGGTTTTAGATAGTTTATTAGCGGATCAATAATAGTTTAACATATTTCATCAATGTATAAAATTTCATTCATTGTGCTACTAACCTCAATGCTAGCATGCGCTTCTAAACCAGTTGAAGAACAACCGCAAACTAAATATACTAATCAAGAATTGGGACAACTATTGATAGTTGGCTTTAGAGGTGCCGAATTAAACTCAGAAAGTAAAATCGTCAAAGATATTAAAGAATATAAC
>JAYPYN010000183.1:2146-3977 GCA_038154605.1 Balneolaceae bacterium | reverse complement strand
CTTAATTGGTGGCTTAATCATGACACATTCTGATGATCAAGGACTGGTACTTCCTCCAAAATTAGCTCCAACTCAAGTTGTTATTGTTCCTATCTACCGTAAAGATGGGGAAAGAGAGTTAGTTCTAGAATATGGTGACGCTATCGTTAAAGAACTAAAAGCATTGGGAGTACGAGTAAAATTAGACGACCGAGATAATTTTAAACCTGGTTTTAAGTTTGCAGAGCATGAAGCTCGTGGAATACCTCTGCGAATAGCTATTGGACCACGCGATGTTCAAAATGGTAATGTAGAGCTTGCACGGCGTGATACACTAAATAAAGAAATTGTTTCTCGTGATGGCATCGGATCCCTTATCAAATCACTGTTAGAGACCATTCAGTGTGATCTGTTTAAAGCTGCTAAAACTCGAAGAGAGCAAATGACTTCAGAGGTGGAGTCTTATGAAGAATTTAAATCTGTTCTAGAAGAAAAAGGAGGATTTATTTACGCTCATTGGGATGGCACATCAGAAACCGAGGAACGCATCAAAAATGAAACGAAGGCTACCATTCGTTGTATCCCCCTAGATAAAGGTACATCCGGCACCTGTATGGTAACAGGAAAACCTTCACTAAAAAAGGTGTTATTTGCTAAAGCCTACTAATCACCCAGTGTGAACATTCCACATCAATACCAGCTATTTACAGCGGCTGAAAGTCGAGAATTAGACAAGCGTACCATAGAAGAATTTGGTATCGACGGATTTACATTGATGGAAATCGCAGGAACTCGTGTAGCTGATTATATTCTACAACATGTTCCAACCCTTGCAAAAGGTCTTGTTGTGTGCGGAAAGGGTAATAATGCTGGAGATGCGCTTGTAGTAAGTCGCCTATTAGCTGAACATGGATTTAATCTTACTGTTGTATTGGTGGATGGTGACGAAAACCTAAGTCCTAACTCTAAAAAAAACTACCACCTTTTAAAAACGTTAAACTCGCCTGATGTAGCATTTAAAAACATCTCAGAAGCCTTTAGCTATTCTTATGATTTTATTGTTGATGGAATGCTAGGAACTGGGCTCAACACCGAAGTTCGATCTTCCTACAAGAATGTAATTGAATTAGTTAATGAGCTACATTGTAAAAAATTTTCTTTAGATGTGCCCTCAGGATTACACGCTGATGATGGAACCGTTTTAGGATTAGCGATAAAAGCGGATGTAACATTCGCATTAGGAACCCTTAAAAAGGGATATTATCATAATGATGGCTATGAATACTGCGGGAAAATTATTTATTGTGAACTTCCTTTCCCCTCCATTGTAAAAAAAAGTTCCGATTTTATTTTAAAAGAAGATTGGCTTAAAGAACATCGAATGGATCACCCTAAGCCAAACCATAAATATGAGCACGGGGTAGTTTATATCATTGCAGGGTCTGAGGGGTTAACTGGTGCCGCAATACTAGCATCATTAAGTGCATGGAATACGGGAATTGGAGCCGTAATTTTAATCACCCCTAAAGGTTTACTTCCAATTTATGATGAACACTTAATTCACATCATAAAAAAACCCGTTGGAAACGAAAATGATAAAAAGTTTTCTACCAGTCATTTGAATGAAATTGAAGAAATTCTTTCCGAGAAACCTGGTGTCTTACTCATTGGACCGGGAATTGGGCGAGATGCTAACACAATAGCATGTACTCAGCAAATTTTATCTTCGTTTTCGGGTGAAGTTGTAATTGACGCGGATGCTCTTTTTGCCTTAGCAGATTTAAATACTGCAACTAAACCGAAAAATGCACATTGGGTGTTAACTCCTCATATAGGAGAGTTAACCCAATTA
>JAYPYN010000183.1:0-2056 GCA_038154605.1 Balneolaceae bacterium | reverse complement strand
CATTTCAACAGATTATGATACAAGAGTTTTTGCTCGCGCAGGTTTTGGTGATGTATTGGCAGGAAAAATAGCTGGACATCTACTTTTAACACATAATCAGGAACTTGCTTGCTGTTTAGCACTTTTAGACGGCAAGACAAAAGCTCACAACCATCTAAACAAGGTGAACTCCCCTTTAGAACCAATCCATATCATCTAACCTGAACTGCTATTAAAGAACTTATTTTTACATATCGCCGAATTTTTATCCTACTTTTTATTTTAGTAACCGTCCTAATTTTAGTGGGTATGCTTTATCCATCAAAACATCTTTCAAGCATTAATTTTTGGGACTATGATAAAGTATGGCACTTCATTTTATTCATGATTTGGACTATTTTGTACGGACTAGTTCAAGCGATTAGAAAAAGGCAACCACCAAATTTATGGTTCATTTTCACTTTTGGGTTAACCTATGGACTACTTATTGAATTTCTTCAATTCATCTTTCCTACAAATCGTAGCCCTGAACTTGCAGATTTTATTGCCGATGCTTTAGGCTCGCTAAGCGCTATATTAATTCTTAAATGGATTTTCAAATCTCCCACCAATTAATTTACCCACATTAAAATGCGATAGTCAGTCTATTGTAGACTATTAATTTACCAGGACTAATTTTAATACAATGTAATGAAATTGATATGATGAGAAAACAACAAAATAGTAATTTAAGATCGAATTACACCATAACTTTTCAGATTAGTCTAATTTTATGTCTTGCATTTATGCTTGCACTCACTAACATTCAAATTCAACCTTCTACCATAACTACTGAAATTTTTTTCGACCCACAGACAGAACCAATTATTGATCTACCCCCGATTATAGAACCAATAACCCCTCCCCCTCCTCTAAAACCTTTAATACCTACTACTGTACCCGATGACTTTTTCATTGATGATGAAATAATTATTCCAAATTTAGAATTCGACACTTTTGAGTATCAACCACCAGTAAGTCCTAAAAAATCCCAAAAAAAAGATATTTTTGATATTCATGGAGTTGAAGTTTTACCATCTATGATCGGTGGATTAGAAGCACTTTATTCAAAAGTTAAATATCCAGAGTTAGCTAGGAAATCTGGCATTACAGGTACCGTTGTTGTTGAATTTATAGTGAATAAAAAAGGAGAAGTGGTTAGCCCTAAAATTATTCGTGGAATAGGAGGTGGTTGTGATGAAGAAGTACTTAAAGTAATCCAATCAATGCGATTTAGTCCTGGCGTTCAAAATGGAACTATTGTTAAAGTGAGGATGGCACAATCCGTTAAATTTAGATTAACCAAATAAGAATTTCTGAACATAATTTTATTTTTTCAAACAACGGAAAATTAAAACCAAAAAACTTGCAGGCTTTTAAAAAAATGCCTTTCTTACAACATTCTAAATTAAAAAAATTAGAGATATGATTAACGAGCGCAAAAATGCTAAAGCTGACTTGAAAAAAACATACAACATAACGTTGCAATCAGGTCTTATAGCATCATTATTAATTATTATTATTTTAGTTCGTATAAATCTTTATAGCGAACCCCCCACACCACCGCCTATTGAAATACAAGAAGAAGTGGTAATGGAAGATGCACAAATAACCAAGCAAATTGAGACTCCCCCCCCACCCCCTCGTCCGCCGGTACCTGTCGAAGTTCCAAATGATGAAATACTTGAAGATGATATCGTTGATTTAGATTTAGACTTTGATCTAGACGGGCCGATGGATCTACCACCACCACCGCCACCAGCGGATGATGATGACGATTTTTTTGTTGTAGTTGAACAAATGCCAGAACTAATAGGCGGAATTGGAGCCTTACAAAGAAAAGTAAAATATCCAAAAATGGCTCAAAAAGCAGGGATTGAAGGTTTAGTTACTATACAGTTTGTTGTAACCGAAAAAGGAGAGGTTGAAAATCCAGTGGTTATGCGAGGTATAGGAGGAGGTTGCAATGAAGAAGCCCTAAAAGCAGTTAAAGAAGCAAAATTTATTCCAGGAATGCAACGTGGACGAGCTGTTAGGG
>JAYPYN010000182.1:0-3979 GCA_038154605.1 Balneolaceae bacterium | reverse complement strand
TCTGAAATCACTTAGTACTTCCTTATCTAATATTAAAATTAAAGATGCTCCTCTATACTATATCTTAAATCAATAACCTAGAGACGACCATATACAGAGAATACAAGCAGCACATTAACTACTACAGCATTCAGATAATGCCGATTTACAACTTGCGCTTTCCGATATCCTATCCTTCGAAAAAAATGAAGAGGTAAAAGCCGCCTTATTACAAGCACTAGCAGTGATCATAAAAGGCGCACAAGGGACCGAAGAGCTATTTATAGAGGAATTATATAATTCATCAGAGTCTATTCAAAAAGCAGCGATAGCCGGACTTCAGTATTATTCAGATAATGATTATGTACGATCAGCATTGCAAACAAAATTGTTGAAATCAGAAGGAGAGGTATTTGATGTAGCACTTCGAATTTATACGGGTGTTGCATTACCATCAGAATTAGTAAGCACCTTAACACGTGTACAGAATAAAGATACGGTAGGATTTAAACTGTTAACATTTATTGAATTATCAGATAGTTTACATACATCAAAATTAACGGTAGATATTGTGGATGGATTTAGTTCTCCAAATTATAAATTTGATCTTAGAAAACATGCCTTAGAACTACTATTAAAAATAGATGATGATACTAAAAGATGGAATAGTAGGCTCAACAATTTGTATTCTGATAGGGATCCCCGAATTCGTTTATGGGCTGTTGAGCAAATTCTAAAATATAATTCTAATGAAGATGCAATCGCTGTTCTACGTGCAATAGCAACGAATGAAATGGATCCTAGAATTCTTTTTTTTATAAAGAATTTAGAATCTGATTTAAATGGTGGCTAATCTTTTAACCAAAAAGAGTGTATTGAAGTACACTCTTTGAAGCGATAAAAATAAGTGTTTATCCTTGCCGTATCCATTTTGCTAGTTCTTTGTACGATGGTTTTTTCCCGTACATTAAAATACCAACTCTATAAATTTTAGCTGCCAACCACATTAAGCCAATAAATGTGAGTATCATCAAAGCTAACGATCCTAAAATTTGAATCATGGGAACTTCGGTGGCGGCAATTCTTGAAATCATATTTATAGGTGCTGTTAAAGGAATTAAACTAGAAACAACAGCAATTACTGAATCTGGATTTTCCATTACTCGTAGATTCAGAAAGTAGCCAATCATAATAGGAGCCATAACTGGAATCATAAATTGTTGGGTATCCTGCTCAGAGTCAACAGCCGCTCCAATAGCCGCAAAAATTGCTGCATATATCAAAAAACCAATAATAAAAAATACAATGAAATAAATAAATATTATTGGATCTACGACAAAAGCTTCTAATTTTGATGGATCAAAACTCGAACTTATTTCTTTGGCACCGTCTGGTAAATTCGCAGTTTGGGAACCCAAAAAAGTTGCTGCAATTGGAGCGGCTGCAATCGAAAGACCTATATAAGCAAGAATCCAGATTGTAAATTGAGTAATTGCTAGCACACAAACTCCAAATAATTTACCAATCATAAGTTCTATTGGTTTCACAGATGATGCTATTACTTCTACAATACGATTAGTTTTCTCTTCAATCACACTACGCATAAGAACAGCGCCATATCCAAACACCCCCATGAAAATTAAAAGCCCCAAAATGACGCCGAAGAATGCACCAAAAATAGCATTATCTTCTTCTTCGCCATCTTCTGTTAGCTTAATCGACTCAATTTCGTAGCGTGTTTCAAAAATGGCCCGCACTTCATCGGAAACACTACTGCGTGCAAGCTGTTCATCACGAAGTACATTTCGAATATCAGATTCAACACTTTTTATAAACGAGATACCTCCACTTCCTCCATATACAAGAGTAGGTAATGTAGTATTATCGATATTTTGCTCATTTAAGATGATATATCCATCCATATCACCATTTAAAACAATGGTTTTTATACTGTCGGTGGAGAGTTCCGAAACGTCAAGATATCGGGATGTATTTAGTTCAAAAAGGTTATCATAAAGAACCCCTGTTTCATCAATGATACCTACCTTTTTTTCGATTTCTTCATCGGCAATGCTTATATAGACTACAATACCCATCATCATGATAAGAGCCAATGGTGTGAGTAAAGTAGATAGGATAAATGACTTTGTCCGAACCCTGGTTAAATATTCACGCTTTAGAACTAGAAATATTTTGTTGAAGTCCATTTTAAGCTACCTCCTCCATTTTGAGATTATCTTCTCCAACTGTTGAGATAAAAATCTCGTTTAAAGAAGGCTGTACTCGTTCAAATTTATGAACTTCCACATTATCAATCGCCAAGTGTAATATATCCTGCATATTTTGCTCATTCAGTACTCGAATTTCAGCAAAATTTGTTGATCTATTATTAATTCTTACTCCTTCAAGAGTATCAAGGAAAGATCCATCTCCTTCAAATTCTAGATTTATGGTATTTTTACCAAATGAAGTTTTTATCTCTCGTAACTCACCTTGAAGTACAGCTTTTCCTTTATTAAATAGACAAATATCATCACACATTTGCTCCACCTGTTCCATTCTATGGGTAGAAAATAAGATAGTTTTACCTTGAGTACGTAAGTCGATGATTACTTCTTTTAAAGTTTCGCTATTAATGGGATCCAATCCACTAAAAGGTTCATCAAAAATATAAATATCAGGATCGTGGGCGATGGTAGCAATAAACTGTATTTTTTGCGACATCCCCTTTGAAAGTTCACCAACCTCTTTCTTTTTCCATTGTGCGGCATCAAAGCGATTCAACCAAAAATCTATTGCTTTTTTTGCATCGGTTGTGGGCATACCCTTTAATTGTGTTAAATATAATAGTTGTTCCTCGACTTTCATTTTTTTGTATAGTCCCCGTTCTTCGGGCATGTATCCAATCATTTTTTGTGTTAATGGGCTGGCTTCCAACCCATTTATGGTAATACTACCATTGTCTGGTGCAAGAATATGATTTATCATTCTAATGGTAGTGGTTTTTCCAGCACCATTTGGACCTAGTAAGCCAAAAATTCGTCCCTGATTTACGGAGAGACTCACATCGTTTACCGCTTTATTCTTACCAAATGTTTTAGATATATTTTTTAAATCAATAATTATCATAATTATAAGTAAATAATTCGCTTTGAGAAGAACTTAAGAAAACATGTACATAGATATTGCAACATCTAGAAAGTTTTCTTATTTCTTTTGATGAAAGAATAACGGAATTTTTTAAGTTTAGTTACAAGAATATGCATATAGTTCATCTTAGCGCTGAATGTTATCCAGCGGCAAAAGTTGGAGGACTCGGTGATGTTGTTGGATCATTACCCAAATATTTAAATGCGCATGGTGAGTTTTGTGAAGTTATCATCCCAAAGTACAAGACACCGTGGTTAGAGGGTCAAGAATACGATTTTGTATGGGAATCATCCGCACACATGGGCAACACCTATTTTGAATTTAAAATTTTTAAAGAGAAAACCAATGTGCTTGGGTTTCACTTATATGTTATTGATATTGCGGGTAGGTTTGATAGGCCAGGTGTATATATAGATCCTTATTCAGGTCATGGTTATTGGGATGAATACGAGCGTGCACTCTCATATCAAATTGCGGCGCTTGAATGGATTCGTAATTTCCATAACCCACCGGATGTAATCCATTGTCATGATCATCATACAAGCTTAGTCCCATTTATGATAACTCAATGCGAACAATACAAAGCTTTACAAAACGTGCCTACAGTTATTACCGTACATAATGCGGAATATCAAGGTAGGAATAATATGTCGCAAGCGGCTGTAATACCGCCATTTATACCCCAAAATTACGGATTGTTAGAGTGGAATGGAGAACTAAATTCCTTGGCTGCTGCTTTAAAATGTGCTTGGCAAATCACTACTGTTTCTAACAGTTATATGAGGGAATTGGGTTTTTCATCGAATGGATTAGAGCTATTATTTCAGCACGAGTACGCTAAATCTAGAGG
>JAYPYN010000181.1:0-4088 GCA_038154605.1 Balneolaceae bacterium | reverse complement strand
TTTTGGAGCCAAGAATTTGTCATTTCGATCCCGATTCATCGGGAGAGAAATCTAGCACGTATTTTAGAATGGGCGTACTGATTCGTTGATCGAGGGCAAGCTGATATTTAACTCTAAACAATCATCAAAAAATAAAAACGAAACAATAAATTTACTAACTTCGTCATTCGATGTTACAATTTCACTTCGATTAGAATGATTAAAAAAATTTCACCTGCATTTTCGTTAAAAGGAACTATTACACCACCACCAGATAAATCGATTTCCCAGCGTGCGGCCATTTTCGCATTGCTGCATGATGGAAAATCAATAATAAAAAATTACTCCCTTGCTGAAGATCCACAAAGTGCATTGAATTGCGTAGAGATGATGGGCGCAGAAGTGCATCAAATTGATCAAGTGGTTATGATTAATGGAGTGGGTAGATATGGAGTACGAGCTCTTTCTGATGAATTAGATTGTGGCAACTCAGGAACAGCCATGAGATTATTATCAGGTGTTTTAGTAGGTGCAGGAACTTCAGTGTATCTGATTGGGGATCCTTCTCTTTCTTCGCGTACCATGAAACGTATTATAGAGCCCTTAGAGCAAATGGGGGCACATATTTTGGCAAGAAATGGAGAATTTGCCCCTTTATTTGTTACCCGAGAAGATCCATTTATTCCTATCGAATATGAATTACCCATTGCAAGCGCTCAATTAAAATCATGTTTACTCTTGGCGGGCTTATTTGGTGAAACACCCACAAAAATAATCGAAGTTTCTAAAAGTCGTGACCATACCGAGCGACTACTTAACCTAAATATTCTTGAAGAAGGTGGAAAACGAGTGATATCAGCATCGCTTCAAGATGAAATTCCAAATCAAAGTTATACTATTCCGGCTGATTTTTCTGCAGCTGCGTTTTGGTTGGTAGCAGGGTCTATTTTACCAAACTCAGAAATTCGAATGGTTAATGTGGGTTTGAATCCCACTAGAACAGCGTTGCTAGGTATTCTAATGGATATGGGAGCCAATATAAGCATAGTAAATAAACACGAAGAAGGTGCTGAGCCATGTGGAGATATAATTGTAAAATCAGCTCAACTTAGAAATATCGATCTTGACCCAGCCCTTATTCCAAATTGCATTGACGAACTTCCTATTCTATCGGTAGCCATGTTGTTTGCAGAAGGTACCTCCATTATTTCTGGAGCAGAAGAATTAAGGCATAAAGAAACGGATCGTATTATGGCTATCACTAAATTATTAGATGCGGTAGGTGGAGTATATGAAGAAATGGAAGACGGACTTGTTATTCGCGGTAATCCCACATTCAAATTTAAATCGGGTCAGTTTCAAAGTTTTCATGATCACCGAATAGCGATGGCAGCTGCAATTCTTTCTTTAAAAGGAAGTTCAGAATCCGAAATCGAAGACGCCGAAAGTGCATCGGTAAGCTACCCTACTTTTTGGAGTGATCTGGAGGTTTTATCGAACGTGTAATGGTAGGGGCCGCCTTGATTGCAATAGCATCAACTCTTAACACACAACGGTGAGTGATGTTATAGTTCTATTTGTGATTCTACATTAGTCTGACAATCCGTCCGCCAATACGACAGAACAAAAAAACGATAAAGTCATTGGCATTGTGCTTGCTTACAGAAAATAAATTAATAGCGAGTATATTATGGGAGACTTTACAGAATTCGGAATTGAGATAGAGAAACACCTTTCTAAATTAGGAAAGGATCTACAAAAATTTGTGGAAAAAGTGGTTCCTTTAACCCACGAAGACAAAGACTTTACCCCCGATTGTGATATTCTAGAAAGTGATCTAGAATACAAAGTACAAATCGATTTACCAGGGCTGGCCAAGAAAGAAATAGGAATATCATTAAAAAATCATGTACTTACTATAAAAGGTGAGCGAGATATTGTAACAGGAGAGGCCGAGACCTTTAAAAGACAAGAAAGAAAACGCGGTGCATTTGCTCGTTCGTTTGCATTACCTGAAGACGTGAACACCGCAGAAATAAATGCAAGCTTTAGAAATGGAGTGCTAACGGTAAGTATGCCTAAATCTGAATCGCTTAAAGACCGTTCAAATATTCCAGTTAGCTAAAAACTATGTACGAATAAAATCTATGACATTGTTCGTGCCAAAGAAATTAAATCAAACTAAACCAAAAAAAGACATATAAACCAATGGGAAAGATTATTGGAATCGACTTAGGTACTACCAACTCTTGCGTTTCTGTAATGGAAGGAAACGAACCAGTAGTAATCCAAAATGCGGAAGGTGGTAGAACAACACCTTCTGTAGTCGCATTTAGTAAAGATGGAGAACGCCTTGTGGGTGCACCAGCAAAACGCCAGGCTATTACTAATCCAGATAAAACAGTGGCCTCTGTAAAACGATTTATGGGCCGCATGTTTAACGAAGTGGGCGACGAGACCCAGCAAGTAGCATATAAGGTGGTTAAAGGTGATGATGGCACCGCTCGTGTTCAAATCGACGACCGTAAATATGCCCCACAAGAAATTTCGGCGATGGTGCTTCAAAAAATGAAGCAAACCGCAGAAGAGTATCTTGGCGAGAAAGTTACTGAAGCGGTAATTACAGTTCCTGCATATTTCAATGATGCGCAGCGTAAGGCCACGCAAGAAGCGGGTAAAATTTCTGGTCTTGATGTAAAAAGAATTATCAACGAGCCTACTGCAGCAGCTCTAGCCTATGGCTTGGATAAGAAAGATGTAGATCAAACTATTGCGGTATACGATCTTGGTGGTGGTACTTTTGATATCTCCATCTTAGAATTAGGCGATGGTGTATTCGAAGTAAAATCAACAAATGGTGATACTCACCTTGGAGGAGATGATTTTGATCAGCGTATTATAAATTTTTTAGCTGATGAATTTAAGGCTTCTGAAGGCGTTGATCTTCGTAAGGATCCAATGGCAATGCAACGATTGAAAGACGCCGCTGAAAAAGCAAAAATTGAACTTTCTGCATCGCAAAAAACAAATGTAAATCTCCCTTTTATAACAGCTACACAAGACGGCCCTAAGCACTTAAATGTGGATATCGCCCGATCTAAATTTGAGCAACTAGTGGACGATTTAGTGAAAAGATCCATTACTCCATGCGAAAAAGCATTGAAAGACGCAGGAATGAATATTTCAGAAATCGATCAAGTTATTTTAGTAGGGGGATCAACTCGTATACCTCGTATTCAAGAAGCCGTAAAAGAATTTTTCGGTAAAGATCCAAGTAAAGGCGTAAATCCTGATGAAGTAGTTGCGGTTGGTGCAGCTATTCAAGGGGGGGTACTTTCTGGTGATGTGGAAGATGTTGTTCTCTTAGACGTAACTCCACTAACACTTGGTATCGAGACCTTAGGCGGGGTAATGACTCCCCTAATTGAGTCTAACAGCACAATACCAACTAGTAAATCTCAAGTTTTCTCAACGGCAGCAGATAACCAAAGCTCGGTAGAAATTCACGTACTTCAAGGTGAGCGTGCCCAAGCAGCTAGTAACAGAACGCTTGGCCGTTTTCATTTAGATGGAATTCCACCAGCGCCTCGTGGTATGCCACAAATTGAGGTTACCTTCGATCTTGATGCAAATGGAGTGTTAAACATCCTTGCAAAAGATAAAGGAACAGGTAAAGAGCAAAGTATTCGTATCGAATCCTCTTCTGGATTAAGCGATGAAGAAATCGAAAAAATGAAGCAAGCTGCCAAAGATCACGAAGAAGAAGACAAAAAGATTCGTGAGAAAGTGGAAAAAATGAATCAAGCAGATGGATTAATTTTCTCTACTAAAAAACAGCTTGAGGAATATGGAGACAAAATCTCTGAAGAAAATAAAACAGCTATTTCTGATGCAGTAGCAAAACTCGAGGAGGCACATAAGTCTGAAGATTTAGATGCTATTGATACAGCAATGGAAGGTGTAAATACGGCATGGACTGCAGCCTCTCAAGAAATCTATGCAGCTTCTCAAGCAGAAGCCGCTGCCAATGCTGATACAGCAGGTGACGCTGGTGCACAAGAAAGGACTGAGGCACAAGCTACTGACGCTGACCCCGGCGAAGGCGCTGG
>JAYPYN010000180.1:3190-4101 GCA_038154605.1 Balneolaceae bacterium | reverse complement strand
TCCACTTACTGCGGACATGACAACCCTTCGGCCATCTCTATTACATGGTTTTTTAAAAGCTGCAGCATATAATTTTAACAGACAGGCATCAAATATTAGATTCTTTGAATGTGGAAATGTTTTTAAAGTAGGTGAAACATCATACCACGACAATATCAATGAACAAACACATCTGTTATTCGGAATCGCAGGTTTTAAATCAAAAGAACATTGGAGCGAACAACCGAAAATTTATTCTGTATTTGATCTTAAAAAAGAAATAAATGGATTTTTACAAAAAATCGGACTCAATAAATTTATTATTTATAAAGAAATTGAAGGCACGTTAAAAATATATTGTGCAAAAAAAGAAATTGGCAATATTCAAATAATTGATACTAAGCTACTAAAAAGTTACGGGGTAGAACTTCCTACTTTTATTGCAGAGTTTTCTGTAAATGCGATTTTTGAAGCTTTATCTAAATCAAGTACGCCTGACTTCACTCCAATTCCTAAATATCCCCCCTTCGAATTTGATTTTGCTGTAATTGTTGATCAACATATCTCTGCAGGGAAACTTATTTCCGCAATAAAATCAAATGCTGGAAAAATGTTGCTTTCTCTAGATATTTTTGATGTTTTTGAAGGTGAATCCATTGGTAAAGACAAAAAAAGTATTGCGTTTAGGCTAAATTTCATTGATCCAAACAAAACCTTGAATATCAAAGTAGTAGAGCCTATTATACAACGTATAGTAAAAACACTTGAAAAACAATTCAGCGCTAAGTTACGAGGTTGACTTTATGAATCAGCTGTCTCAACAATCAATTAAATTTAAAGAACTCCTCTCAGAAATTGATGAAGAAGTTATTTCTTTGAAACAGCAGATAAAAAATCTAAAAAAAGAAAACGCTAATCTTGTACATAAATTA
>JAYPYN010000180.1:0-3180 GCA_038154605.1 Balneolaceae bacterium | reverse complement strand
TAGAAGAGCTAAGAGGAAAACAAACTGATATATTTTCAGCTATTACCGAATCAGATCGTTTAGCAATGCGCCAACAAGTAAAAGGGCTTATAACTAAGATTGATAATCATATCAGTAAACAGGCATGAAATCAATTAAAGTATCCATATTAGGCAAACACTATCCTTTAAAAGTTGAAAGTCATGAAGAAGAGAACATGGTTAGGATATGTAAGTTTGTTGATGAACGTTTTCAAACCTATCGCAATCAATTGGTAAATCAATCAGAATCTACGGTAATGGTTCTTGCTGCTTTAAGTATTGCTGAAGAGTTATTCGAAGCTCGACAACACACCTCTGATGCCATTAAAGATGAAGAAGTAATGATGAAGCGTGTAAATGCCAAACTCGAAAAATTAATCGAAGGCATAAAAAATTAAGGAAAAATCAGTATAGCTTTGGCGAACACAGTAAATATTTTATTTATCGGAGACATTGTTGGAGATGCGGGGCTATCTATTGCCCAAATGGCCTTACCTAGTTTAATAAAAAAGTATAAAGCCGACTTTGTGATTGCAAATGGTGAAAACTCTCACGAAGGGCATGGAATTAACGAAGAGATTATAAAAAACCTTCACTCACTTGGTGTGCACGTAATTACTGGAGGCGATCATTCTTTTGATAAATGGAAAGTTTTCCAATATATGCGCGAAAATAAAGAAATACTTCGCCCACTCAATTATCCAAAAGGTAATGCCGGTGTAGGATATGGTATATATGAAATTCCAGGATCCAAATGCAAAATTGGAGTTGTAAATGTTCAAGGTAG
Source organism: Balneolaceae bacterium (assembly GCA_038154605.1). GTDB lineage: Bacteria > Bacteroidota > Rhodothermia > Balneolales > Balneolaceae > HXMU1420-13. The sequence goes on along the minus strand of JAYPYN010000180.1, from coordinate 2,373 downwards.
AACATTTATGAAGCCTATAGACGATCCCTTTTCAGCTACTGATTGGGCAATTGAAAAGATAAGAGAACAAACACATATTATTTTTATTGATATGCATGCAGAAGCAACCGCCGAAAAAGTATCATTAGCTTGGCATGTAGACGGTAGAGCTTCTGTTTTAATTGGTACTCATACTCATATTCCAACCGGAGATGCTCGCATTTTCCCAAATGGTCTTGGGTATCTCACCGATGCAGGCATGACAGGTTCGTTCAACTCTTCGTTGGGAATGGATAAAAAAGTAGCAATCAAACGATTTATTACTGGAGTTCACCAAAAATATAAAGCAGCAAATGGAGATAATCACATTTGTGGGAGTTTAGCTAAAGTGGATCAACATACCGGAAAATGTGTACATATTGAATCTGTTATCTACCCAGAATTTGAAAATTCGAAACTTAAAGCATGAGTGATAATACCGTCATCTTATCCGCTAAAGATATTCGTAAAACATATCATACCGAAAAATCCAACCAGCCGCTAGTTGTATTGGATAGTGTTTCATTGAATATTCCAACTGGGAAAATCATTAGCATTGTTGGTTCTAGTGGAAGTGGTAAAAGTACGCTCCTTCATCTACTAGGAGGATTGGATAAACCAGATTCTGGTGAAGTTTACTGGCGAGATCAAAATTTAGCAGTAATGGATAGCGATAGTTTAGCCCAATTTAGAAATAAAAACATAGGCTTTGTGTTCCAATTTCACCATTTATTACCAGAGTTTACTGCATTAGAGAATGTTAGTATGCCTGCCCTAATTGCAGGAATGGAAATAAAAGAGGCACATGAAAAGGCACTAATTTTGTTAAAAAGATTTGGGGTTGAGGATCGATCTCATCACCGACCCACTCAACTATCTGGAGGGGAACAACAAAGAGTATCTATGGCACGGGCAGTTATGAATAATCCAAGTTTAATACTTGCTGATGAACCCACAGGAAATCTTGATGATAAAAACACAGAATTAATTCTAGACCTTCTTTTTGAACTAAGAAACCAATACGCTGTATCGGTTTTACTTATAACGCACGAAAAAAAAATCGCTCACCGTTCAGATGAGATCTTGGAAATAAAAAATGGTAAACTAGCTGTACTTTAAGTTTTGTATAACGCAAAAACAGCCTTATTTTCAATGTCTGTTTAATAAACTAAGAAATCGTAAATATCACTATGTCTAAACATCTTTCTAAGGAAGAACTTCAAACCGATCCATTATTACAAAATGTTGCTAGAGCAACTACATTTTTTAATGAAAACCGCACTTTAATTATTTCTGTATTTATCGGTATTGTTGTAGTTGTTGGGTCATTAATTGGCTACTCTTACTATATTAATAACCAAGAACAGCAAGCACAAGAATTACTTTCTACTGCAGAAAGATTTTACTCAGAAGGTGATTATGAACGTGCCTTAGAGGGAAATTATGACGGTAAAGAACTAACCTTTGGCTTTCTAGCAATTGCTAATGAATTTTCTGGTACAGAGGCAGGGAACCTAGCCAACTATTACGCTTCCGTTTCTAGTTTTAAGCTTGGTAACATCGAAGATGCACTCATTCACTTCGAACAGTTCGAAATGCCGTCAGGTATTTTAGGTGTAGGATCCATAAGTTTTTATGCTAGTATGTTAAAAGAAAATAATAATCTCGAAAAAGCAGCTAAAACTTACATTAAAGCAGCTGAATGGAATGTGAATGAATCAACTACACCCTATAATTTACTGGAAGCAGCCAAAATATATTATGGGTTAGGTAAATTAGAAGAAGCTAAACAACTTACCGAACGTATAAAGAAAGAATTTACAAATAGTTCTGAAGCTACAGAGGCTATTCGCTTAGATGGTAAAATATCTATCTCTTCAATTTAAAGGGTAGTTCCTGAACATTTTTAGGCTCTGAAAAGAGCCTTTTTTTATGTCTCCACTCCCTATTATAATAAGGTAGTTATGACCATATTCAAACGGTTAAAAATTTACTTATAGGAAGATTACCAACGAAATTATACCGGTCACTTATTCTTTTTTTCTTCGATCCATTTTCCTAAATATTTTGATGCGTTATGTGATTGATATCTCATTATTTCTCCTATATAATCACTGTTTCTTAACTCATCAATATTAGTCATTTGTTTTTCTAGTTTTTCCCAAAAATTCAATGAAAATGATTTAGAGCTAAAATTTTGCTTGATACACATTGGAATTAAATTCTTTTTTGATTTCCAAGCTGACTTTTGAGTATATAATGCTATAGCTTTTGTTATAATATCATCATCATTTTTGGATACTTCTCCTGGCCAAACTTCTACCTCTCCCATCCCTTCTGCTCCAATAAGTGTAG
>JAYPYN010000179.1:0-4128 GCA_038154605.1 Balneolaceae bacterium | reverse complement strand
AAAATACACCATCTAAGCGCACCAACACAAACAGGGCGAACAGTGCGCCTAGAACAAGGCGTTTCCTAGGGGTATCACCATCTCTTAGTAACGGATATAGCTGATCCACACGGATAAGCAACAGGCTAACACAAATTAGCAAAACACTTTCGAGGCCATTGAAAAGCAGTATCAGTGGTGAAGCTAGTATAAAAAAGATAACCAGTGCAAACACTGCTGTACGAGCTCGCGCCCAATGAGTGACGATCGACCAAAGCAGCCATAAAGATAGCGATGCAATCATAACCTGAAGCGCTAGAACCAGCCGTAAGCCAAACTCAATATTTCCATCCGCAAGATGATAAAGTGGTAGAATGGACAGCATCCATAATGGGTGAAAGCCATTTGTTAAGCTATAACCATCAAAGGTCGGGCCTAAGCCAGCAATAATATTTTTAGCTACCAAGAAATAATAATAGGCATCGTCAGAAATGAAATAAGTTAGCCATTGCGGTGGTGCGACAAATATAAATCCTATGCAACCAATAAAACAAAACGCAAGCACCATTAGAAAACGTTGCGAATAAGGCATAATTAATCCAAACTCCTACTGATCAATACTAGAGCCCGAGTCAAATCGTCACTAATGCGGATACAGTAGCAAACTAGGCTATAGTTAGGCTGCAATTCACTCACACCGAATAAAAGCAATTGTGTAGTAAAAGGATCGATGATAACATATTACTTTCATTATGCAATACAATTAGTTAGCACTCCTCTTTGCAGAAAGAATTCAATAACAAGGCGAATCACCATCAGAGATGTTTTATGACTGAAGATTTATCGGGTCGCTCCCAAATATTTCGCAACATTTCTGTAAGCTGGATAGTGCACTTGTTTGTGCTAGCCGCTGGATTCATCATCCCCAGACAAATTAGCGACCACTTAGGCCCAACATCACTAGGTATATGGGACTTAGGCTGGGGTGTTATCCAATACCTATCGCTCACCAGCCTCGGCCTATCATCAGCATTAACACGGTATACTGGTCTTTATAGAGCACAAGGAAATTCAACTGAGCTTAATAAAGCTACTACAGCACTGGTTATCTGGCAAAGCTGTGTAGCCATTTTAGTGACCATTGGCGCAGCAGGCTTCGCTTTACTTGTTGAACAAGTCATTACATTTCAAAATGAACAGGAGCTACAAGATGCCAAAGTAGTGATTACTTACTTTGGTTTCACACTAGGTATAAGAATGCTTGCCTCCCCCGCAGGTGGGCTCATAACTGGCTGCCACAGGTACGATATACAAAACTCAATTATGGCTTTTCAAGATGTTGCGATCGCCGTTTTTTTAATAAAAACGCTATTTATGGGCGGCGGCCTGCAAGAACTTGCTAAAGTCGTATTTACATTGAGCTGTTTCGCGGGGATAGCTAGAGTTTACTTCGCTAAGAAACTCGTACCAGAAGTTCAGATAAGCCTAAAATTTTGGAGCCCTAAAACCGCATTCGAAATGCTTAAGTTTGGTTCAAAGACTCTGCTCACATCTTCTCAAAAAATCCTAATATTCCAAACAGTGGTTTTTTTTCTAGCTGCACATGCGGGGCCTGCAGCTGTTGCAGTATTCAATCGAGGACTTGCGCTAGTCCGACATATGGAAACAATCACAAGCAAATTCTCAAATTTATTTATTACCATCACGAGTGGATTGATTGGCCTAGATAAAAAAGATGAAGCTAGAAAGCTAATTATAGATTCTGGCCGCTATACCATGGCTATTTTACTTCCAATAGCTGGGGGGCTAATATTCTATGGGGACATCATACTCAAGCTTTGGATGGGCGAAGGTTATGGAAATTGGAAAATGCTTATAATACTGGTAATTGGCTCATTGCTCCCTATTTCCCAAACCAGCGTAAACGCAGTTTTAGCAGGATTCAATAGCCATGGGAAACTGGCCATTTATAGTTTCATGCTGACCCTTATTATTCTTGCAACACTACTACCCTTAACAACTATTTATCAGGAATGGAATGCTATTACGGCCGCATGTATCGTATTTTTCAGTTGGAGTTTTGGACGTGGCGCACTGATTCCGATTTACGTGAAAATTAAATTTTCAATTGGGTTAACTAAATACTTTCTAAATTTAATTATTTTGCCCCTTATTGCAAACCTACCTTTATTCATTTGCCTGCATTTCGGAAGGCGGCTTTATTTAAATGAGCAATATACTGCTGTGCCATGCATCTGGCTTCTCGGGGTAATACTGACAAGCATCCCATATTGGTTTCTAATTATTGAAAAGAACAAGCACGCTGTTATAAAAGACAAGCTCATCGCTTTAATTACTGTACCAAGAAAATGAAATCATATCACAGGTAGAGCAAAAAAGTGCGAATCCTTCTACTAGCTGCTTATGCACTCTATATAGTATTTTCCAGTATGAAAAACTGGTTTTTAGGAATCTGCCTATTCATTCCAATTATGGCTTTGCTTGAACGGGAGGACATGCCAAGGGAAATGTTTAATATACCAGGCTTTAATATTTACAACCTGGTACTTGTTGTTATCACTATTTGCTTCATCATTCAAAATAAGAAGGAGAGAAACACTTACAACGGACCGCAGATCATTAAATTCTTATTCTTCGCATATATTACACTGTTTTTCATCGCTTTTATCAGGCTTATTGAAAATTACGACAACCTTTATCCGTTCTATGAGTATTTAGGCAAACAGCCGCCACCAAAGCTCAGCATTATAAAAAGTGAATTAATCCTCAGGATAAAATGGATTGTGCCCGCGATTCTAATATGTATTGGCGTTAGTAGCCGACAAAGGGCTCTTCTATGCCTAAAAGCAATTACTGCGACAGCACTTCTTCTTTCATTACAAATTATTTCAAGAATGTTTCCTGCTCTCATTGGCCATGATGATATGGCCGCTAGGGCATTAAGGGTAATAGATAAAGCTATAGGCTATCATAGAACTGATTTAGGTGGATTTCTATCTGGTTCTGCTTGGGCTTGCCTTGCTTATCTTCCTATCTTAAAAAATAAACAATCTAAGCTATTTTGCATTCTTTCCTTCGGCATCATCACATTAGCACTGTTTTTAACTGGCAGCAGGGCAGGCTATGGTGCATGGGCAATTTGTGGAGGGTTACTATTAATCCTACGATGGAGAAGGCTAATCTTTTTTGCAGTTCCCGCAGCACTAGCGGCAATAATATTTGTGCCAGGTGTACAAGATCGAATTATGATGGGCTTTGACGAAGATAGCCACTCCGGTTATGCACAAAAGTCTGGGGATACAGTAGATGACAGCGGGCGAGACCTTTATCAAATCACCTCAGGAAGAGTAATACTATGGCCACTTGTTGTGGAAGAAATCAAGAATGCACCTTTGTTTGGATATGGACTACAGGGATTTAGGCAACTTGGCATAAACCTAAAGCTTTTAGAACTAAAGGGTGGAGGAGGCGAATCTGTTGGCCACTCTCACAACGCTTTCTTAGATCTAGCCTTAGAGAGCGGCCTCCTCGGATTAACTATTATCCTGATTTTCTATATTTACATTTTGAACAATGCAAGGAAAAACTTTTCAAAAAAGAATAATGAAGCTTTTTATATCACCACATCTGGGTTTGTACTATCCCATACAACTGGGCAATTAGTTGCGTACACAGGCCAAGGATCACTTTTCCCTGATCAAATTGCATTCTTTATGTATATTGTTATTGCCGTATATATTAGCAGCAATTTAAGAAAAAACGCTTTAAAAGACAGTTAAAAACTATAGCCCAGTTTATTTGCAACTGCACCTGATATTTTTCCTATAATGCTTAGCTCATTTTTATCGAGATGATTTTTCCAGCCAAGATCCTCTCTAATTTCATTCAAATCTCTAAACCTTGTGCGATTACCAGCAACAGTATGGCGCCGAGCCTTTTCATCTTCTGGTGAAAGCTCTAATCTAGGTAACCCGATAAAGCTATGCACTTTTGATAATACTCCCTCTGTATCCGAACAAAGGTCTTCATAGCGTACTTGCATCCATAGATCTGGGTTAATGCCTTCCAATAATCTGATGATTCTGGCATTTAACTTCGACCAACTTTTCGCTTCTTTCCTAGCAGTAC
>JAYPYN010000178.1:0-4152 GCA_038154605.1 Balneolaceae bacterium | reverse complement strand
AGAAATCGAACTTAGTGCCGAGGCTTCAGTCGCTGTTACATCTAGGGCAAAACATTTAAGTATATGCCGGAAACGTGCTTCAGAAATTTTGCAACGCTTATAATACTTGTTTCTCATTGTTTTGCAATATCTTATAACCTATCATAATATGCTATACTTCATAAGACTCTTAAATAAATTTGAAAATTCGACTGTTGAATAATATTTACACATGTAGCAGTTCTAATGCTTAAAGTAAGGCAAACGAAAAATAGAAATTTTTAATAAAATCAAAATATTAACACTTACAAATAGTTATTTGCCATAAGAAATCTTTTTCTCCTATCTCAATTTTAAATTATATTAGCTGATTCTGGTATAGACTAAATACCATTTTATGATTCATTTCTAATTCACATTAACAGAGTATTAAATCCATTTTAATTTCTAATTAGTCTATGGAAGAACTAATAAAAAAAATCAAAAATCTGATTGAACTAAGTAAAGAAGCAGAAACCTATCTTTTATCTATCGCTAATGAAAAAGTTTTTGAGAAAGATTCTATTCTTATTCGAGAACAAGAAATCGTAAAGAAAATTTTTTATGTAATTGATGGATGTTTACGATCGTACTGCATAGACAAAAATGGAAAAGAACATACTCTTCAATTTGCAATAAAAAATTGGTGGATTAGTGATTATATGGCAATACATAATAATGAACCAGCATTATTAAATGTTGAATGCTTGAAAGATTCTAAAGTGATAGTGTTCGATGCAAAAAAAATTAACGGAATTCTATTTAAATTTAAAGAATTCGAACCTTTTCAACGATATTTATTAGAAAGACATGTAGTAAGTCTACAAAAAAGAATTTTAAATCAATTAAAATTAACTGCTACTGAACGATATGATCTATTTTTGGAAGAATATGGAGATATTGAACACTATACAAAAAATTACCATATAGCATCTTATCTTGGAATAACGCAACAAAGCCTAAGTCGCATAAGAATAGAAAAACAAAAAAATTAATTTTCTTACCATAGGTTAAATTTTAATTTACCAGGTCGCATTATCTTAGTTTAATATCAAATTAAATAGAAATAGAATGAAAGCATTACAATTAGTTTCCTATGGTAACATTAAAGAAAATGTTGTCTTTTCAACAATAGATAAACCTCAAATTCTACCTAATGATGTACTTATTGAAGTAAAAGCTGCTGCAATAAATCCAATCGATAAAAGTATAATTTTAGGAAATCTTCAACAATTGTTACCAATTACCTTACCCTCAACACTAGCTTATGATGTAAGTGGAATTGTTGTAGAAACAGGTGATCAGGTTTCCAATTTTAATATCGGAGATTTAGTATACGCACGAGTACCACAAGAACAGATGGGTACTATTGCAGAATTTGCTGCCGTAAACGAACAAGCAGTATGCTTAAAACCTAGAAATATCTCTTATGAAGAAGCTGCGAGTATCCCATTAGCAGGGTTAACAGCTTTTCAAACATTAGAAGAAATTGGATTAAAACAGAATGACTCTATATTGATTCACGCTGGCTCAGGAGGTGTAGGTAGCTTTGCAATTCAATATGCAAAAGCAAAAGGTGCCTATGTATACACAACAACAAGTACCGATAATGTAGAATGGGTTAAAAATCTTGGTGCTGATCGTGTAATTGATTATAAAACAGAAGATTATAAAAATATTGTACAAAATGTTGATATCGTGTATGATACACTGGGTCAACATTATACTGCTGAAGCTTTTGATGTAATTAAAGAGGGCGGGAAAGTAGTTAGCATAGTAGGTCCTTTAGACAAAAAAGCTGCGGCTAGATTTGGAATGCATGATTATGAATTGCCATCAGATATTAGCACACTTTGTGATAAAAAAAATGCATCCTATATTTTCATTTTTATGCATCCAAATGGTGCACATCTAGCAGAAATTAAAACTCTGATTGAAGATGGAAAAATAAAAGCTATTATTGACACTATCTATCCGTATGAAAAATCAATTGACGCTCTTTTACATCTAGCATCTGGAAGAGCTAAAGGAAAAATTGTAATTAAGATCAATTAAGAATAATTACGACTAAAATTGATTCATAAGACTAAACTTTATATTTGAAAAATGGAAAACTGTTTTCAACTGGTAATCATCCAGGAGAAGCACTGCTACCCATGTTACATTTAAGAAATACTGGTTTTGAGTTTGAGATAGCTATCCCAACATGAAAACCAGTGGTATATGGAATGTGGGCATTCCCTTAAGGGGATAAAGATGTAAAAACTATTTACGAGGTCCACAAATTTAGTTTTGAAAAGCCAAAGAAACTTATCGATTTTAATGATACTTCATTTACTAGAACAGAATCGTATTCGGCTGTATTTGTTCCAGTAGGTATGGAGCTATGATTGGAATTCCTGAAGATTTAAATTTAAGCTAAATATTAAATTGGGCACATTAAAATAACCAATTTACCATAAGTATGTATCATGGGCCAGGATCATTCTTATCAACTACCCTTAATAATCGGAAAAGGTTTAGGGAAGCGAAAAATATTTTGTTAACAAAATTACGTATAATTAAATCATAACTATTTAAAATTAATTACTAGCTCTATGTTTAAAAAATTATTTGGATTATCACCTACTCCAACTGATGATGGCGCATACGCCCCGTCAAAATTTGCCTTAAAAATGGCCACTTCACCAACTACTGATTTTGATAAAACTGTCTATCCAAATCCATATAAAGATGGAAAGCTTAAAATACTTATGGTGTGCACAGAAGAAAGAAACATGACTATGGCAAATGGTAAAAAATTCTCGACAGGAAATCATCCAGTAGAAATGATTGTACCAATGCTCCATTTAATAAACGCTGGTTTCGATATTGATATCTATACCCCTACTGGTGATTCTGTAAAAATTGAAATGTGGGCAATGCCAACAAAAGATGAAGCGGTAATGAAATTATATAATGAATTTAAATCAGATTTTGATAACCCTAAAAATCTTTCTGAATTTGTTAGTAACAAAATGGAAGATAGCGATGAATATATAGCTATATATCTTCCTGGTGGGCATGGCGCAATGTTAGGTCTACCTGAAAATAAAGATTTATGTAACCTCTTACATTGGTCCCATCAAAAAAATTTATTCATGCTAGCCATTTGCCATGGACCAGCAGCTTTATTGGCCGCTAGTTTAAATAAAGAAGAACCATTTCCATATAAAGGTTACGAAATGGTTGCTTTCCCAGATGCCGTAGATAAACAAACCCCTGCAATAGGTTACATGCCAGGTCATATGCCATGGAAATTTGGCGAAAAATTAACCAATCTTGGTATTACTATTATCAATAAAAAAGCAGATGATACCTGCTTTCGAGATCGTAAATTAATTTCTGGAGCCGGTCCAAAAGCAGCTAATAATTTTGGAAAGTTAGCAGCTAACGTTTTATTAGAAGAAGTACATTCCTAAAAAAATACTGATACTCGATTATTAATAATGGAGTATCGATGTTCATAATTGATCCACTATTTTACATTCATTCAAATATTTTCATTTGAAATTATTTCTAATCAACAAAAAAATGAATTTGTATAATACCTATGGGAAATTTGAACCATTATGTAGCTATTTATCATAAACAGCTCCAAAAAGGAGATATACTTGTTGCTTATAATGAATTAGTAAAATTTATGATGAAGCAAAGAGTTCGTCTAATAAAAAAATTAGATAATCTTTACTCATTTACTGGGATTCTTCATGGTTATATGGATTACACGTATTTCTACTATTCCGACGATTACCTCAAACACAGTAAGCTAAAATTGGGGCTAGTATTAAATCACTTAGAAATGAGATTTGAAATTTGGCTAGTTGGGAATACTAAACAAGTTCAAAAGCATTATTGGGAGTTACTAAAAGATAGTAGGTGGAATTCACCTCTAAATTATGCCTGAAATTTTATTCGCCTACTTATAATTAGAGTCTAGATTTCTGGTTGCACTCGAAACGACAACATCTTGGCTCTAAAACAGGCCTTAGAATTATTGATGAACCAAGCCGAGATGAAAAGAGCGGGTCCCGAATACTTTCGGGACACCTAGATTCACACCGGTCATTAGTTATTAAAATTTTACGAAAGAAG
>JAYPYN010000177.1:0-4279 GCA_038154605.1 Balneolaceae bacterium | reverse complement strand
TTTTTTGCTTGCTCAGTACTCATACTTATTAGTGTGTATATTGGCATTAACGAATATCAAAATACGTTAGAGCAATATGAAGCGAATCAAAAAATAGCGCTTCAAAAAATTTCTCAAGCACCTGATTGGTCAAGGGTCGAAAATACAGTACACCGAAAACCTACAATTATGCAAATTTTTGTTTCAGGTCTTCATTTCGATATTGGAAGGTTATCAGATATTTCAGAACATAGTGCCGTAAAATTAAAGCAAAGCCAATATTCTGACGAACCTCTCTTTGCAATGTTTAGAAATATTGATTTTTCATTTATTGTACAGATCATTTTTTCGCTATTTGCAATATTATTTACCTACGATGCTATAAATGGGGAACGTGAAAACGGAACACTTAAATTAGCTTTTGCCAATTCAGTTTCTAAAGCTAAATATCTAATTGCGAAATTTTCTGGAATTTGGTTAGGGCTAGTCATTCCACTTCTTATACCTATTTTAATTGCCTTTCTTCTTCTCTCTGCATACAATATTCCAGTAACAAATACAGAATGGATACACTTAGGAATTCTAGTAGGATTAACCATATTGTACATCACATTATTTATTGGAATTGGAATACTAGTTTCCACTATAACTCGTTCCTCCTCGCTTTCTTTCCTACTTCTATTAGTGATATGGATTGGAGGGGTATTTATTGTACCAAGACTTGGTATAATGGCTGCAGCACAGCTTGTTCCTGTAGAAAGTATCGCACAAATAGAAGCAAAAAAACAAGCTTATAGACAAGCTCAATTAAATGAAATGTACTCTAAACTAAATAAATTTAATAAAACGAATATAACAAAAGGTGAAGAAAATGCTTTACTAGATAAGATAGATAAAGAAAGCAAGAATCTTCATAAAGAAATGGAAATTAACATTTTAAATAATAATCGTCGGCTTTTAGAACATTTAAACAATAAGAAAATAGCGCAACAAAAATTAGCTTTGAAGTTGGCTAGGTTCTCTCCAGTTACATCATTCAAATTAGGTGCTATGAAATTAGCAGCAACTGATTTAGAATTGAAATCTAGATATGAAGAATCTATGCGAACCTATAGAGATGATTTTATCCAATATATTGGAAAAAAACGTGAAGAAACCAACGGTAACCATAGTAGTTTCGGGAGCTTTTCAGGATCTGAACCTAAAAACGGCCGAGATGGTATAAAGTTAGATACTAGTGACATGCTAAAATTTACAAGTCCAACACTGGATACATCCGAAATATTTGCCAGCAGCCTCAAAGATTTTTCTTTTCTACTAATTTCTGTAATGCTTTCATTTGTAGCAAGTTTCTTTGCTTTTCTTAGATATGATGTACGATAAAAATACTATTAAAAAAGGGATGCTTAGGTATCCCTTTTTTTCTAAAAATTTAAACCAATCCCAAAACCAGCACCTAAACCTAATCTAGTAAATTCACTATCCCCAAATGCGGTGGTGTATTGGTACGTTAAATGTAAATTTAAAACAATACCCTTTACAAAACTGCCAAAATCAATACCCATCCCAACACCAAAATTAAAAATGCGATCTGTATTGGATTCATCAAAAAAAGTTTCCCCAGAAATACTATTATCGAAACTAGTTCCTAATATTGCATAGGTACGATTCGCCGAATTCATGAACAGATTACGTTGATATTCTGCACCTAAAGAAAAGAAAGTATCCTTAATTTCATCTTCATTATCATAAACAAAAATACCTGTAATCTTAAAATAATCGGTTGGCTTAGGTTTAGCTAAAATATAAATTCCTGAACCACCTAAAGTGGAAAATGCTAAACCAAGTTGAAGATTCTTTGTTTCTAGCTCTAAGTCCTGAGCAAACCCATAATTCGGAGTTAGAAGCACAACCATTAAAACAACAATTATTTTATACATTATTTTTAGGGGTTTATTAAAATTTATCACAATAAAACAAATAACTCATTTAAATCAAACTTATTGTAGAACAAAACATTGAAACTTATTTTTATTGAAAATATGTTGACGAGCCTTGTTCAGATTATGACATAAGACCCTAAATTATTTTTGTAACCCTTGGTACTATTTGAGACTTAAATAAATTTGAAATTATTTTACGAGCAAAAATACCATTAACGCATTAATTTTTTGTACTGAATACGTTGTGGTTGATCCTCTGTTATTCCAAGACGTTCTTTTCTATTTTGTTCATATTCCTGATAATTTCCTTCGAACCAATACACTTGACTGTTACCTTCAAAAGCTAAAATATGCGTAGCAACACGATCTAAGAACCATCTATCGTGGGAAATAACAACGGCACAGCCTGCAAAACTAAGTAACGCTTCTTCCAATGCTCTCAATGTATTTACATCTAGATCGTTGGTCGGTTCATCCAGTAGAAGAACATTAGCTCCTTCTTTTAACATCTTTGCAAGATGCACTCGGTTTCTTTCTCCACCCGATAGTTGAGAGGTTTTTTTCTGTTGATCAGATCCACCAAAATTAAAGCGAGATACATATGCTCTAGAATTCACTTCACGATTTCCAAGTTGTACAATATCGTGCCCTCCCGAAATTTCTTCCCAAATCGATTTATTAGGATCAAGCGGTCGCTTTTGGTCGATATAACCAAGTTGTACGGTTTCACCGATTTCCATTGTTCCGTCATCTGGAGTTTCTAGGCCAATAATCATTTTAAAGAGCGTGGTTTTTCCTGCGCCATTAGCTCCAATTACCCCTACAATTCCGCCTGGTGGTAACATAAAGTTCATATCTTCAACAAGAAGTTTTTCATCATATCCTTTTGCAATATGATTGGCATTTATAACTTTATTTCCCAGTCTTGGTCCCGCTGGTATAAATATCTGCATTTCTTCGTTCCGCTTCTCGTTTTCTTGCGATAACAACTCTTCATATGCATTTATACGGGCTTTACTTTTTGCTCTACGCCCTTTTGGATTTTGGCGAATCCATTCTAATTCTTGCTGTAGTGTCTTTTGCCTATTCGATTCCTGTTTTTCTTCCTGTTTCAAGCGCGCCGATTTTTGCTCTAACCACGAGGTATAATTTCCTTTGAATGGAATGCCTTCTCCTCTATCTAATTCTAAAATCCATCCGGCTACATTATCTAAAAAATAACGATCGTGTGTTACCGCAATCACGGTTCCTTCATAGCGGGCTAAATGTTGTTCTAACCAACCTACCGATTCAGCATCTAAATGGTTGGTAGGCTCATCTAATAATAACACATCGGGCTTTTTTAAAAGAAGGCGACACAACGCTACTCGCCGTGCCTCCCCTCCAGATAATACTTTTACAGAAGTATTACCCGCTGGACAACGCAGAGCATCCATGGCTTGATCTAATTTACTATCTAAATCCCAAGCATCTAGATGATCGATTTTCTCTTGAAGTTTTGCCTGTTTAGCTATTAAAGCATCAAAATCCGCATCTGGTTCTGCAAATTGAGCGTTTATATCTTCATAGGCTTTTAATAAATCAACCGTTTCTTGTACTCCCTCCTCAACAATTTCTTTTACCGTTTTCTCTGGATCCAGCTCCGGTTCCTGAGATAAATATCCAAATGTTATTCCTTTTTGGATACTTATATCTCCTAAATAATCTTTGTCTTCCCCAGCAATAATTCTCAATAAGGTTGACTTTCCCGCACCATTAAGCCCCAATACTCCTATTTTTGCTCCATGAAAAAAAGATAGGTAGATATTCTTTAATACGGTTTTATTTGGTTTGTGAACCTTGCTAACTCCAACCATGGAGAAGATGATTTTTTGATCGCTCAATGTAATCTGTTTTATTGATTTTTAGGATTTAAAAGGTACGCAGAGAAAGGTTTATTTCAACAAAAAATTTATTAGTAACTACTTTACATAAAATGGAAAATTAGCATTTCCAACTTTCCCATTGTTATCATAAACATATACAAATAAGCGATAATCGCCCGGTTGTAAGGGTGCTTTAAATCGAATGTGATTTTTTTCTATTGGATTGAATTGGAATGGAACTTCATCAGGTTCTTTTTCAAAAGCACCGCCATGGCTACGTTCTTTCACCTCCTGCATCAGTACCCATTCAATATCAACCTCATCTCCATCAGGTTCGGTAAACTCTATGCTTGCATGATTGATGCTTGAAGGTTTCAGATATACGCTCTTCTCGGGGGTTTTTCCGTTAATTATCATCAACTCCGTTAATGGCGCTCGATTTTCTGGATACGACCCTGTCCAATACTTCGTGAGTTCATCTACTCTGGCAGT
>JAYPYN010000176.1:0-4280 GCA_038154605.1 Balneolaceae bacterium | reverse complement strand
ATGGATTGATCTTCTGCAGTTTGTATTTTTCCAAATACAGTATGCCGACCGTCTAGCCAAGGAGTTGCTCCATGGGTGATAAAAAATTGGCTGCCATTGGTTCCTGGACCTGCATTAGCCATCGATAAAACACCTGATGTATCATGTTTTAATTCAGGTACAAATTCATCCTCAAACGCATAGCCGGGGCCACCATTACCTATTCCATTTGGGCATCCTCCTTGGATCATAAAATCGTTGATTACTCTATGAAAATTCAATCCATCGTAATATCCTCTAATAGATAGATTTACAAAATTAGCGACTGTTTTAGGAGTTTGTTTAGCAAATAAATCTAGATTTATTGCTCCCTTTGAGGTATTAATTGTTGCTTTAATTGACATTGTATAAATGGTTAATGCTTATGTATAATTTTGAATAAATTTTTGATTAATTATCTGATATCAAGTGTTAGGACTACTATGATATCTATTACTTTAAGTTAAAAAGTATAGGAATTAGATTTGTAAAGAGTCTTGAAAAAATATAATTCGATCATAAACTTATTAAAGTACTTTACATAGATGTGAGTGAAAAATCATGGATATGATATCACATACTTTTTTTGTAGTGAGAATAACTCGATAACACCCATATTAGACCCCAAATAGTTGCTAGAAAATAATTTTGTATATAGATGAATGATGAAAAATTTAAAAAATATAGTATATGATAAAAGTAAGTAGGTGCTGAAGTTTTTGAGGCTTTCTGTTTTAAAAATGTACTAGATAATAGAATAAGTCTTGTGGCTAGAATCATAATACTATACACCCATAAAATTATTTCTAAGATGCTATTTAATGTAAGTGCGAAACAAATTATTACTAAAAGTACGGTTATATCAAGAATTATATCTTTATACCAATGATGCATAGTATACTAAAATGGCTTTTTGTTATTTAATTATTGGAGACAATATGTTGTAATTCTAAGAGTACTTGTTTAATTATTTTGTCCATGTTGGCTACATAATTTTCAATTATAAGATTTGATTTTGGATTTCTAAAACTTGCTTTTGAAGATTCATATTCTTTTAAAACAAGATCTAAGTTTAATAACTGTGCCACTGGTTTAATTTTATGTCCAGCTTTTCGAAAATTTAACTCGTCACCCGATAATAGGTAAGTGTTGTATTGATGTTGAAAATCAGTAAATGAAATAATTGCAGCTTTAGCGAATTCTTTAATATTGGTTTCATCACCAAATAACATCTCAGTAATCGAAGAAAAATCTACTATTTTATTTTCTTTGTTCACTAGTTATTAATTTTAATTAGCATTGTGTGGAATAGGTTCTCCATGTTCGTTAATATGTACGAAAACAATTCTATCTATGGTTATAATGGTTGTGTGATCAAATTTTGTTCTCACTTCAGATTTTACTGTAATTGAGGTACGCCCAACCTTTACAGTTTCCATGCCTATTTCAATAACATCACCAAGTTTTGCAGTATTCACAAAATTAATTTCAGACATATACTTCGTAACAATTCTACCTTTACCTATTTGACATAACACGTATATTGCAGCTTCTTCATCAATCCAACTTAATACAGTACCTCCAAAAAGAGTTCCGTTTGGATTTAAATCTTGTGGTTTTACAAATTTTCTAGAATAAAATTTCATAGATGAATTTTGTTATAATTAATATTAGAATGTATGCTGCTAATAGAACCATCACATAGTAGAACATTAAACTTTTAATTTAATGACGAATTAAAAAAAATGTTTTGTTTTTTTGTAGCAAAAAATTGAACGATTCTAAGTAACTTGTTCTAGCAATAGTTATACTTTACTTAAAGTTGTAAGTTAATGTATTCCAAGGACTCGTTAATACAAGCTAATAGTTAAAAAAAAGTGTTTTTAAAGTTATGAAAACCATCGCGTTTACAAACCAAAAAGGGGGGGTAGGAAAGACAACTACCACAATAAATGTAGGAGCAGGATTAGCTAAATTGGGAAAAAAAGTATTGTTACTTGACCTTGATCCACAAGCTAATTTAACCTATTCGCTTCGACTTCACTCTCAGCGATTAGAGAAAACGATTTATCAAGGCATGAAAGGTCAAATCAATATTAACGATGTAATTATCCAGCATAATGATTTTGATTTTATAGCATCTTCTTTAGAATTATCCGGTGCAGAACTTGAATTAGCAAATGAACCTGCTAGAGAAAGCTTGCTAAAGAATTTTTTAAAACAACTTAATGGGCGAAATTACGATTATGTATTGATTGATTGCCCTCCCAATTTAGGCTTATTAACCTTGAATGCATTCACAGCAGTGGAAGATATATTTATTGTGTTACAATCAGAATATTTGGCACTCCATGGGTTATCTAAACTACTCGATCTTATAAAAGTTGTGCAACATAGGTTAAATGCTAATTTAGAAGTAGGGGGTATTATTTGTACAATGTATGATAGTAGAAAAAACCTTAACAAAGAGGTTGTAGGGCATATAAAAGATTATTTTGGGCGTAAGGTGTTCAATACTATTATTCGTGATAATGTAGCTCTAGCTGAAGCTCCAAGCCACCATAAAACAATTTTTGAATATGATGCTACAAGTAATGGTGCGGAAGATTATCTTGCTTTAGCAAAGGAGATTAAAAAAGGACATTAAAATGGATGACAAAAAAGTTATGGGACATAACCCTCTTGAAAATAATCATTTGGAAGGGGCTAAATTTAATTTTATTCCGTTTACTGAATCAGGAGCATTGCATAAGAGTAAATCCAAAATAAAATCTAAAAAGAAAAAAGTAGTAAGTTATTATTTAGAAGAAGAACTTATTAGTGAGATAAGGCTTAAAGCTACTCAAAGTGAAGAAACATTCTCCAAATTCGTTGAAAAGATTCTAAAACAAGCTGTAACAAAAAATAATTGAGCAGTTTTACATATCAATTTGCTTTATTAGAGTTCGATAAAGTAGTTTATGATTAATGATAACTTTATTTACTGCAAAGAACTTACCATTACTTGCTAAACAATTAGCAACAAATATAACATCTTTATCAAAAGAAAGAGATCCATTTTCTCCAATATGGGTAGTGGCGCAGAATCAAGAAATTCAACATTGGATAAAAACCCAAATAAGTTATGCGAATAGAATTTCTGCAAATATAAAATTTCTTTACCCCGCTGAGCTTTCTTGGCAAATATTACGACTATATCAATCTGATGTATCTGCCATTTTACCTACTGATAGAATAGCCATACAATCGAAATTATTTGATCTTCTAGTTTTAGAAAAAAAGGAACTTTCAAAGTTAGGGCTGTTAATACCTGATGAAAAAACTAAAATATTAGATTTAGCAGATAGTATTAGTGATGTATTTGATTTATACCAAATGTATAGACCAGAGCAGTTAATGCAGTGGAGTAAAAGGCAAGATGTTACATCTGATATATTTGGATGGCAGTCCTATTTATGGAATAAAATTTATTCCTCAATAACAACTACTTATCCTGATGTTCCCAATAGGTTAACCCTATTTTCGAGCGTAAAAGCGTTAATTTCTAAAGATCATAAAAGGCTTCCGAAGCATATTCATATTTTTGGCTTATCTCATTGGTCTAAAGTTTTTTTTGAATTTACAGAATTGATTTCGGACAATATTGAACTTTATTGGTACGATCAGATTTTGGACCATGGGGAGACTTTAGATTCTCGTCTTTCAAACTGGATTAAGCCCAAAAAAGAAGTTCAAAATTTTTTTCAAACATCAAAGAATTACGTCCGTCAAAGACATTTACAAAGTTTTGACGAAACAACAGATGTAAAGATCACTATTCATTCCTGTCATAATGCAGAACGAGAAGTACAGGTGCTGAAAAACGAAATTTTGAATTTTTTTGATGATAATACTTCCACAACAGTTAATGATGTGTTAATTCTTGTTCCTGATTTCGAAAAATATAGTAAGATTATTGAAATTGAATTTAATGCATCGGGTTCCTCTATTTCAATACCTGTTTCTATTTCAGGTAATCTTAATAGTTATTCATCACAATTTATCAATGATGTGTTAGATTTTTTTATTTACGGAGAGAAAGTCACTCACTTCATTGAATTATTAAATTCAAAAGTGTTAAAACAAAGTTTACAGAACACGGATATTGAAATTCAAGCCTTAACAAAATCATTTTCTGAATTAAATATCCATCATGGGTTAAATGTAAGTGATTCTAACTTTAGTATAGAGAAAGGTGTAGATCAACTTATGCTAAGCTATAC
>JAYPYN010000175.1:3921-4364 GCA_038154605.1 Balneolaceae bacterium | reverse complement strand
TTGATCTTCCCATAGCTCTTTCGTTTGTCTATGGAAGACCCTTTTTATGTGAAGTACTTACACATTTTTTTAGAATTAATGTTTATGGAAAGTGAAAGTCACGGAGCTGAGCTCATGCCTAATCTGTTACGGAGCAGAGCTCCGTAACTAGGTTAAAAGGTCTATAATCCCAGTAAGTCGAAGCAGACTTATTATGGAAACAATGACAGCTGCATAGAATGTGGAGATAATAATTCCCTTTCTCCAGCCCTCTAGTTCTTTCCAATTTTGAATGTCTTTGCGATAGCTAAAAGCAAGTATTAACATGAGAACTGTAATCCCATAAAAAGGATCTATCCCCATATCTTGTAAAGTGTCAACAATCTTACGCCCTAAGCTTTCTTTATATTCATTCATGGCGCATTATTGGTTAAACAAAATAACTGGTATAGCCACTCTTGTAG
>JAYPYN010000175.1:0-3861 GCA_038154605.1 Balneolaceae bacterium | reverse complement strand
AAACTTTCTAGCTACACATCTGTACCTAATAAACACACTGAATTGTGGTGCGTGGCTTTTCGTTATGGCTAGTCCGTAATCAACGAATCACTCCCTACAGATTCTGGATAACTTCCAGAATTGTAGAAGTCAGGTAATTCGATGGCAGTTTTGGTTTACTTGAAAGTCAGTTTTTTCATCCAAAAGTAACATGTAGCATGACTACGGGGTGATTGATGATAAAGGTTAATATTGTTTAGGTAGGGTAAAACAGTATGTGGTATACAACATACTATGAAGCAATAATTTTATAACAAGATGTTTTAGAGCTCACATCTAGGTAATAAAAAAGGCGCCATCCCTTAAGAAAGCGCCTAAATAATTTTTTACAACTTTAATTAGCTTTCGTTTCGGTCGGGGCGTTCTATAAGTGCCTTTCTTGAGAGTCGTAATTTACCACCATGTTCAACTTTTAGAAGTTTAACTTCTAATTCGTCTCCTAATTGTAGGTAATCGGTAACTTTTTCAACTCGTTTATGATCGATCTCAGAAATATGTAACAACCCATCTTTACCAGGTGCAATTTCGATGAATGCCCCAAAATCTTTAATGGATTTTACGATCCCTTTGTAGGTCGCTCCTTCATCTAAATGACCAACAATCATTTTAATGCGTTTTTTTGCTTCTTCTGCTTTGCTTAGATCATTTGCCGAAATGGTAACTTGCCCTTTTCCTTTTGCATCTTCTTCGATGATGATCTCGGTTCCTGTTTCTTTTTGAAGGGTTTGAATCACTTTTCCACCAGGTCCAATAACGGCACCTATATCGCTACCATCGATTTCCATTTTTAGGAATTGTGGCGCATACTGAGATATAGATTCTTTGGCAGTAGATATAGTTTTTGCCATTTCTCCTAAAATATGTAGTCTACCAGTATGTGCTTGTTCAAGTGCTTGTTCTATAATTTCAAAACTTATACCTTGTACTTTCATATCCATTTGGCAGGCTGTAATGCCTTCAGAAGAACCAGCTGTTTTGAAGTCCATATCGCCCATAAAATCTTCTTCACCGCGAATGTCTGATAAAACTACGGTATTGCTTTCTCCTACTATCATACCCATTGCAATACCTGCTACAGGTTTTTTTAATGGTACCCCAGCATCCATTAATGCCATAGAGCCTCCACATACCGAAGCCATTGAGGAAGAACCATTCGATTCTGTAATATCAGATATAACTCTAACCACATATCCAAATTCATCAAAGGTAGGCATCATCATTTTGAGTGCACGTTCAGCTAAGTGCCCATGTCCAATTTCTCGACGCCCTGGTCCTCGCATAAATCCAGCTTCGCCAACCGAATATGGTGGGAAATTGTAATGCAACATAAACTGTTTTGGCTCTTGATTAAATAGGGTATCCACCGATTGCTCATCTCTTTTTGTTCCCAAAGTTGCAGAAACAAGAGCTTGAGTTTCGCCACGGGTGAATATAGAAGATCCATGCGTTCTAGGAATGTATCCAACTTGAGTCCATATATCGCGGATATCAACTGGAGAGCGTCCGTCAATACGTCGCCCTTTTTCAAGAATCATATTTCGAAGTTCATTCTTTTCGATTGAACCAAGAATTTTTTTGGCTTCACTTAATTTATCAGCCACATCTTCATCATCAGCAAATTCAGCTTCTAGAGCTTCCATTGCTGCAACTTTGGATTCTTTGATCTTCTCATTGTATTCTTCTTTACCAAGACCAATATTTACAATTTCATTGATTTTCGCTTCAGCAAAACCTTTTACTTTAGCTTCTAAATCGGCATCAACTTGTGCTGGAATGAATGCTCGCTTTGGCTTACCCAATTCTTCGCGAAGTTGATTTTGAAAATCACAAAGTTTTTTAATTGCTTCATGTGCTGCTTTAATGGCATCAAGCATGTCTTTTTCAGAAATCTCGTCCATTTCACCTTCCATCATTAGGATAGAATCAGATGAACCACCAACTACCATATCAATGTCGCTTTCTTTAAGTTCACTTACGGTAGGATTGATGATAAATTCACCATTAATTCGACCTACCCTAACCTCTCCCATTGGTCCGTCGAAAGGCACATCAGATAGATGCAGTGCTAATGAAGCACCTACGCCACCTAGTACGTCTCCATCGTTTTCATCGTCGGATGATATCACAGACGTTATAATTTGCGTATCGCAGTAATAGCCTTTAGGAAATAAAGGTCTAAGAGTTCTGTCGATTAGTCGGCTTGATAAAATTTCTTTTTCGTTTGAGCGCCCCTCTCGTTTCATAAAACCGCCGGGGAAACGACCTGCTGCCGAAAAACTTTCTTTATGATCTACGGTTAACGGGAAAAAATCTTGGCCAGGTTTTGGCTCTTTGGCACTTACTGCGGTACAAAGTACCATAGTATCACCCATTCTTACTACAACTGCACCATCAGCTTGTTTCGCAATTCGTCCAGTTTCCACTGATAGTACCTTTCCTGGTGCAAGTTCTACACTTCTAAAATCTTCTTTCATTTAATTTATTTACTTTGATTATTGCTTTATCCCGGCAGAATGTTTGGATAGGATTTTTGCTAGCAAATAGTAGCCGGGAGGGAATTGAAAAAGGCTCCGTTTTTGACCAGAGCCTTCATATTATTTACGAATACCGAGTTCTTTAATTAGTTCTCTGTATTTTTGGATGTCTTTTTTCATAAGGTAGTTGAGTAATCTTCTACGCTTACCAACTAGCTTTAAAAGTCCTCGGCGTGATGCATGATCCTTTTTATTGGATTTTAAATGCTCGGTAAGATAATTGATTCTGTGAGTGAAAAGTGCAATCTGACCTTCAGTAGTGCCAGTATTTTCCTCAACTCCGCCAAACTTTTTAAAAATATTCTTTTTTTCTTCTGCAGTTATGCTCATTACAGTGTTAGTTATAACTATTTTTTAATCGATTAATAAGTCGCTTAAGATACGGGTTTCTAACCTAAGCAACAATCTAGTTTACCTACATTTATTAGGTTTAATTTTTTCACCAAATACTGCATATAAAATATAGGTTAGCTAAGTGCCATTCCTAATATGAACCCTATCAAATTACATAAAAGTAGCCAAGCGACCACTTTTATGTAGTTTTAATTGATACTTACTTTATATCAAATCGATCGGCATTCATAATTTTATTAAATGCTGCAACAAAATCATGCACCATTTTTTCATGTGCATCATCAGCGGCATATACTTCTGCAATCGCTCTTAATTCAGAGTTGGATCCGAAAATTAAATCTGCGCGTGTTCCAGACCATTTAATTTCCCCAGTTTTACGATCACTACCCACAAATACATCTTGTGCATCGGTTGTAGCCACCCAAGTAGTTCCAAGATCAAGAACATTTTTGAAAAAATCGTTGGTTAAAGCGCCAGGTGTTTTAGTGAATACTCCATGATTTGATTCGTTATAATTTGTTCCTAAAACACGCATTCCTCCAACAAGTACCGTCATTTCGGGAACAGTAAGTCCTAAAAGTTGTGCTTTATCAACCAGCATTTCTTCGGCTGTAGCGTTAATTCTTGCATTAAAATAATTTCTAAACCCATCTGCTTTTGGTTCAAGCCATGCGAAAGATTCAACTTCTGTTTGATCTTGAGACGCATCTGTTCTTCCTGCTGTGAATGGAACAGCTACACTAACGCCAGCCTCTTTAGCTGCTTTTTCTATGGCTGCGATACCGCCTAACACTATCAAATCTGCCAATGATACTTTTTTTGCTCCATTAGCTTCATTAAATCCTTGCTGAATTACTTCGAGGGTATTTAGTACTTTTGAAAGTTGTGTTGGATTATTTACTTCCCATTCTTTTTGAGGAGCTAATCGAATTCG
>JAYPYN010000174.1:3193-4464 GCA_038154605.1 Balneolaceae bacterium | reverse complement strand
CATGTGATATAGTCACGTGATTATATTTCCCCTTCTTTTTGAATAACAAAGAAATTTCATTTATGATGCATTTACTCTTAAAAAAACCTATTATCGAATTATTTGTTTTCATTTGTAGTTTGTATGAAATTTATTCGCCTTTTGAAAAATTATAGTAGTGATTCATCCTACCTTCTATTAGATAAAAAAAAAGTTAATTGTAAAATTGGTGCGAGAGGTATTGGCATAAAAACTAGAGAAGGTGATTTTGTAACGCCCAAAGGAATTTTCTCATTAGAAAAAGTTTTTTTTAGGGCCGATAGAGTAAAAAAACCAAAAACATCGCTTAAAATAAAAACAATACAAAGATCGAATCCAATAGCAAATTAAAGGATATCTATATATCCACCCATGGTATGATTAACCTTCCTAAAAAAATGTATGGTTATGATTTTAAATCGATGATCAAAGTTGTGAATGCATAGATTAGAAAAGAATCTGTATGTGTTGTGTAAAACTTAATTCATTAATGATTGAGGTAATGGGTTTAAGGCATTTTTCTTAGTTAAAAAAATGGAATTATGTGTTTAAAAGTATGTATATTTAAGACTATCTGTTATTTGGCAAAAAGCGAAATAACTGTTTTCAACTAGGAAACATCCAAAGACAAACATATGAATAAAAATTATTACGAGTTTACGTACATCGTAAACCCTGTTCTTGAAGAAGAACAATATAAAGAAGCGGTAGAAAAGGTAAATAAGCTCTTCACTGATAATGGAGCCGAAATCGAAGAAGTTGATGAGTGGGGTTTAAGAAAATTATCCTATCAAATCGACAAAAAGAACACTGGCTATTATGTAAATATGTATCTAACTGCCCCAGTGGATGCAATTAATATTGTGGAGAGAAATCTACGTATTGATGATCATTTTATGCGTTATTTAACATTAAAGTTTGATGCGAAAATGTTACGCCATCGTGAATTGGTTAAAAAAAATGCTGTACCAAATGTATTTGAGGTACAGGAAGAAGTAACTGAAGGTTAATAACTCACTCATTTATAAATATTTATGATTAAAAATCCATCACATCCGAAAAAAAGTGTTCGCAAAGTTAAACAATGTAAGTTTACACAAGCTGGTTTAGAATACATTGATTATAAAGACGTAGATACATTGCAGAGATTTACTAACGATCAAGGTAAAATTTTACCCCGTAGAGTTACAGGAACTTCAGCTAAGCATCAGCGACAATTAACTAGAGCTATAAAACGTGCACGTTTTCTTGCT
>JAYPYN010000174.1:0-3183 GCA_038154605.1 Balneolaceae bacterium | reverse complement strand
CTCTTATGCCGTACGTAGCAGAAAATCTACGATAATTTTAAAAGGAGTATACAATGAAAGTTATCTTAAAAGAAAACGTAGAAAAATTAGGTTCTACTGGAGATTTAGTTACTGTTAAAGATGGTTACGGGCGTAATTATTTAATTCCTCAAAAAAAGGCAGTTTTAGCTACAAAGGGAGCTATCAATGAGCTAGAATTAATGAAATCGCGTGCTGCACATCAAGCTGAACTAACTGTGCAAGAAGCAAAAGAACTTGCAATAAAAATAGAATCAACTTCATTAACCGTGTCTGTAAAAACAGGTGAAGATGATAAAATTTTTGGCACCGTTACCAATATACAAATTGCCGAAGCTCTCGCTGAAAAAGGTATCCAAGTTGATAGAAGAAGTATATCTATCGATACCGATGTAAAATTACTTGGAGAGTATACCGCAACTGTAAGTGTACTTGGCGATTTAAAGCCTAAAGCAAAGTTTTGGGTTGTTAAAGCGGATTAAATATTTAAACTTTTTTTGGTGATTGAACTCTTTAAATTACTACATGGTAAATGCCTGTTCAAAAGGGTAATATATTTTACTGTGAATCTTAACCGAAGCGTTCAATGAAAGTTTATTTAAAATTTATAATGGGGATTTTCATTTTTTTGATGTCCCCATTTTTTATTTTTGCTCAAATTATGGATCCAGTTACATTCAATGTATCTAGTGTTCCGAATGAAGTTAAAGCTGGTGATGAATTTGTAGTAACCGTTGATGCTTCAATAGAGGGTAAATGGCATCTTTATTCCGTTTTAAATGATCCAGAAGCGGGTCCGTACCCTACCACTTTTACAGCTATAACCCCAAATTTTATAATAACTGGGGCGCCCACCGAGACAAAAGCAGTAGTTGAATTTGATCCCAATTTTGAAGTTGAGTTAGGATCGCATGTTACATTTGCCCAATTTTCGATTCCAGTTGCCATAAGAACCAACGCAGAAGGTAAGCAAATATTAGATCTAGAAGTTTATTATCAAGTATGTGATGATCGGGTTTGTTTGCCCCCAAAAGCTAAATCAATAATCATTGCAGTTGATGTTGTTGGGATTTCGGATGCCCCGGTTGAAGGGTCAATCGCTTATTTAAACTCTGCGGAAAAGGAAGAATCTCCCGTATTTAATGCGATAAGCGATAATGGTATTCTATCCTTTATTTGGATTGCACTTCTAGCAGGTTTTGCCGCGTTACTCACACCATGTGTATTTCCAATGATACCACTAACTGTTTCCTATTTTTCGAAAAATGATGGAAGTAAAACAGGTGTTGGGCAGGCGTTTATTTTTGGTGTTGCAATTGTAATAACATTCACTTTAATAGGGTTTATATTGGCGGCAATTTTTGGTGTATCGGCAGCACAAAATTTTGCGTCAGATCCATTTATAAACGCCTTTATAGCAGTTATTCTCATTGCATTTGGTTTGAGCCTAATTGGTATGTACGAGCTGCAGCTTCCTCATCAATTAACAAATTTCTTAAATAGAAAAAGCAATGAAAGTACCGGTATTGTTGGTATCATATTCATGGCAATGACTATAAGTGCAGTTTCCTTTTCATGTACTGCGCCATTTGTTGGAGCGGTTTTCGCAGCTACGGCAGATGGAGAATGGTTTTATCCGATTATTGGAATGATCGGATTTTCAGCCGCCTTTGCAAGTCCATTTGTTTTATTTGCAATGTTTCCAAGTTGGCTACAATCTTTACCAAAGAGTGGTTCGTGGATGAACATTGTAAAAGTGTTACTTGGGTTTATCGAGCTTGCTGCTGCTATCAAATTTCTATCCAATGTTGACCTTGTAATGGGATGGGGTTTGATTAGTCGACCATTCGCTATTGCTGCATGGATTGCAATTTCTTTTATCACAGGTTTGTATTTATTAGGGATTTTTGTTCTCAAAAATGAGACTAAATCTGAATTTTTGAGTTCAGGTCGATTAATTCTTTCAATTCCTTTTTTGGTGTTTAGTTTCTATTTAATTCCTGGCTTAATGGGTGCGTCTTTAGGAATATGGGATTCATGGCTTCCACCAAAAATGCAAACCGATATAAGTGTAGTTGGAAGTATAGCCTCAATGGATAGAGCTGAATCCTCAGGATACATCAATGGACAATGGACAGAAAACTATGAATTAGCATTGGAGGAAGCCAAAACTAAGAATATACCCGTTTTTATTGATTTCACTGGATATACGTGCACCAATTGTAGAGCAATGGAATCAAATGTATTTCCACTAGCAGATGTAAAAGAGCGATTTAATGAAATGAAGTTGGTTAAATTGTACACTGATGGAGGTGCTGATGCCGAGAAAAATCAACGATTACAATTTAAAATGACTGGCAATGTAGCATTACCAACATATGTTATTTTAGATCCTAAAAATCAACAACCTCTTGCTCTTGAGCTAGGTTACATTGATGCCCAAAAATTTGTATCCTTCCTAGACAAAGGTATTAATCTTTATAATTCACGTTAATTCTGTAAAAAGCTACCTTATTTCTTCATACACTTATTATACGCTATCTTTTGATGGTGTTTTTGGTAATGCGATTATTTAAAATGAAGGTAGTTTATCTAATTTTAGGATTTCTTTTAATAGGTATGCTTAGTAGCGATACGATCGCACAATCTCAGATTATAAAAAGCATTCAGTTTACATGTAAAAAAAGTGATACTACCATTTATTTAGGGGATTGGGTGATTTCATCAAGTATATTTGTTACTCCAGATTCAATAGTTTGGGATTTTGATGCATCCAGTGGGTTGATGAAACTCCAAGAAGTTGAGAAAAAAAACGTATTGGTACAGTATTCGGTTCTTCCAATCTCCTTACCAAAAACTATAAGCAAATATCCAAGATTAGAATATTCTATTTCTGATGATTCTATTCCGAAAAATGAGCCTACATTAAATAACCAAGTAGAAACTTCTATTTTTGATACCGATCTTACTCAATCAGGGAGTTTAAGCCGAGGTATTATTGTAGGATCAAATCAAGATTTTGCCCTTGAAAGTGGGTTAAATTTTGAGTTAAGGGGGCAGTTAACTAATGATATTTCTCTAGATGCTGTTTTAACGGATCAAAGTATCCCCATACAGCCAGATGGTACTACCCAAAGTATTCGTGAATTTGATAAAGTTTTAATT
>JAYPYN010000173.1:728-4542 GCA_038154605.1 Balneolaceae bacterium | reverse complement strand
ATGATGGTGATTAAATTTGAAACATATAATTAGTTTAAATTTAAAAGTGAACGATTTAGAAATTGAATTTGGTTTAGATTTGAAAATTAGTTTTTAATTAAGAAAATCATCAAAAGAAATGACTAAAGCAGATATCGTCGACGTAATTGCTTCGTCGGTTGGATTAACAAAAGTAGAAACTGAGATTGTTGTTAATGGTTTCATGGAAACAGTTATTGATGCAATGAAAAGAGGTGAGAATATAGAATTGAGAGGTTTTGGCAGTTTCAAGGTTGTAAAAAGAGCGCAACGTGTGGCAAGAAATCCCAAAACAAATGTGGAAGTTATTGTGCCCGAACAATTCGTTCCTATTTTAAAAGTTTCTAAAGATTTTAAAGAAGCGGTAAATCATTCAATGGCGGTTAAAATTTGATTTCGATTACCGTTTAAAGTTCTTATTTTAAGGAACTGAATAAAAAAACATTTACAACGATCAGGTGAAATTGTATGCCAAGCGGTAAAAAAAGAAAACGCGCAAAAATTGCAAAGCATAAGCGTAAAAAGCGTCTGAGAAAAAACAGACATAAGAAAAAGTA
Organism: Balneolaceae bacterium; assembly: GCA_038154605.1. Classification (GTDB taxonomy): domain Bacteria; phylum Bacteroidota; class Rhodothermia; order Balneolales; family Balneolaceae; genus HXMU1420-13. The sequence goes on along the minus strand of JAYPYN010000173.1, from coordinate 3,967 downwards.
ATTTAGGCTCCATCATTTGGAGCCTTTTTTTTAGTCTTAGTTGGGCAAAACTACGCACAGAAATCTTAATTAGATTGTTAAAAAAGTGCTAGAATAAAATAATTTTATCACCAATATTGGGTGGTATATTACATTTGGATTAAAAAAAACGCTTAGGTGATTAAGCAGCTACAGAGTTTTCCAAAACAAAATCACACATGGAAATAACGCTGCGTCCTTTAAGCAATAAGTCATGCAAGCTTTGTTTTACGTATTCTTTTAATTCGTTTAAATCGTTTACTTTGCTTAAATCGTATTGGAAATATGAAATTAGGTTTATCGAGCTCAGATATTTTCCTTGTTCGTCACCTTCAATTTCTATGTGCCATCTGGTTATGATGTTATCATTTTTTAGAGTTTCATTAACACGTTTACTGATAGACTCCATCCATTTACTGGATTGAATAATTCTATAATTTCCTTCTCTATCGTACTGTTGAGGCTGACAGGTGTTAACATCGAACACCCACATCATTTCAATATCTATGGTCGGGGCTACCTCAATTTGAGCAAGTTTCTCAATTTTTAGGAAAGGATGTTCTTCCATTCCATCCATTTTTCTTGCTACCGTTGTTTCCCTAAAGCTATCCCAGTCGAAATTAATGGATAAAGATTCTATAAATCTAGAAGTATTCGATAGCCCCACGCTCATTTCGAGTCCAGTGGCATGTATTTTATTATCTTCCCATGTTCTAAAGGTATCACATTGTATATTACGTGTTCCTAATTTTGCTTGTATTGTGTTTACTATTGATGTAAATATTGGATAATGCATTTTATTATTTTTTAAACTCTCTTAAGCTTTTTTTCTGTTCAAAATCTTATGAACTACTATGAATTAAATTATTTATTAGCAGATTTCAAAACTAAATTATCTGGGTGTTGTTTTGAGCAAGCTATTACGCCATTCAAGAATCAGCTCGAGCTTTATATTAATGGTGATGGAGAAAGTTTCAGATTAGTTTTTAATGCTACCCCCGGTAATACAGCCTTATTTATTGATTCTTATCGACCACCAAAAAAAATTAATACCCACAAATTTTTTGAATCGCTTAATAATTTACAAATAAATAATATCATTCTCGAACGTAATGAACGTCTGATGTCTTTTGTTTTCGATGAGGGATACCAACTTTGGTTTAAACTCTATGGATCTAAAGCTAATGTGTTACTTACTAAAGATGCCGCAGTAGTAGAGATGTTTAAAGACAGAGATAAAATTGGTGACCCATCTCCCGTAATTAAGGTACCTACACTACTCTGTGAACATTCATTAAAAGAACTAAGATTAGAATCAAGAATGCAAGCGCTATTACCCATTTTGCCCAAAAAGTGGATTAATAAATTAGATAAAGAACATTCTTTTTTTACCATGTCTAATGCAGAATTGATTGCATTTGCCAAACATTTGGATGCTGAATTAAGACAAAATGCCGAATTCAGAATTTTACAATCAGGTGATACCACTTTAATTCCTCACCATCTTTTGCCAGAGCCGACGGAAAAAAAATTACAATCAATTAATGAGTTGATACTTTATAGCTTTAAAAGCTATGCACAGCACCAGAGGGTACATTCCCATAAAAATGGAATAGTTAGAACGCTTCATAGACAGATAAAACGAATAAAATCGGCGCTCAATAATCTAAATAAAGCGGATAAAGGATTAGAAAAAAGAGCTTTATATGAAAAATACGGTCATTTGCTAATGGTTAATGCTCATGTTTCAACAAAAAGGGAAAAAGTAATAGAGTTGGATGATCTATATGAAATTGATAAAAAGATTTCTATACCATTAAACCAAGAATTAAGCCTAGCTGAAAATGCACAAAAGTACTATGTAAAAGCATCAAACTCCTTAAAATCGTATGAACACGCATTAACAAAAATTCCATTACTTGAAAGTAAATTAAAAATATATGAACTATTAGTTGATGAGGTTGAACTGATAAACGAATTTAATACCCTAAAGCAGTGGGAAAAAACTAACCAGAAGCATCTTAAAGAATTAAGGCGGTATTCAGAATCAGAAATAGAACCAACTTCTGCATTTTATGTTCTAGAATTTGAAGGATATTTTCTTTGGATTGGGAAAAATGCTCGAAGTAATGATGAAATTGTAAAACAATCTCATAAAGAAGATATGTGGTTACATGCCCGTGGTATTCCTGGATCTCATGTTGTAATAAGGATGAATAACACCAAAAAAGAACCAGAATTAACATTCATAAATCAAGTAGCGAGTTTTGCGGCGTATCAATCAAAAGCAAAAGGCTCTAATCTTGTTCCTGTTATCTACACAAAACGAAAATATGTACGAAAGCCAAAAGGGAGCCCTTTCGGAGCGGTAACCGTACAAAAAGAAAAAGTAGTAATTGTACATCCTAAGAATCCTTTTAAATGATGGAAGAACGTAAAAAAACATTTAATGAAAGTATTTTTCTTACAGGATTTATGGCCTCAGGTAAAAGTTCGATTGGAAAACTTCTAGCTTATAATTTAGAACTTCCTTTCATCGATTTAGATAAATACATAGAAAATAAAGAAGGGGCAGAGATAAGTTCTATTTTTACTGAAATGGGAGAAAGATATTTTAGAGAAAAAGAGTGGGAGTGCTTGTTAGAAGTAACACAGCAATTTAAAGGAGTGGTATCTTTAGGTGGTGGCGCTTTACAAAATCAAAATGTAATCGATCATTTAAAAATATATGGGTTACTAGTTTATCTTAACATTCCGATGGAAGTAATTTTAGAGCGTGTACAACGAAATAAAAAACGCCCAATCGTGTTAGATAAAAATGGTGAATTTAAACCTAGAGATATTCTTTTTAGTGAAATGGAAAGGTTATATTTGAGTAGAAAAGAATTTTATAATCAAGCACAGGTTATACTAGAATCAACAGGTGAAGAATCAAAGCAAGAGCACGTGGCGCGGCTTATAAAAAAAATAAATCGATTTGTTTAAATCTATATCCATATCAACCAATACTAACAAAAAATACATGTATCATGTTGGCATGGGCATTCTAGATGATGCTTGTGAATTTATTGTTCAATCCTTTGGTAGTCAAAAATTGGTAATTATCATAGACGAACAAGTTTATAAACACCATGCTTCAAATATTCAGCAGATTTTTACTTCAACATTTAAAACTACGGCAACTTACATTGTGCCATCAGGAGAAAAGAGTAAAAGTTTCG
>JAYPYN010000173.1:0-718 GCA_038154605.1 Balneolaceae bacterium | reverse complement strand
CGATGAATTTACCAGATTAGTGGATCTTCTTCTAAAAGAAAGGGTAGAACGAAAAACCCCAATTCTAGCGATTGGGGGTGGTGTTGTTGGAGATCTTACTGGATTTATAGCAGCTAGTGTTTTACGCGGAATTCCCTTAGTACATATACCTACTACCTTATTGGCTATGGTAGATAGTTCAATTGGTGGTAAAACAGGAATAAATCATTCTACAGGTAAAAATTTGATTGGATCATTTTATCAACCTGATGCCATATTCGCAGACGTGAATTTTTTAAATACTTTACCAAAAAAAGAATGGGTAAACGGACTTAGTGAAATAATAAAATATGGAATGATTGAGAATCAAGACATTCTAGATACATTATCCACCCTTACTATGAATGGTACATTTGCCTCTCCAATTGAATGGATAGATCTTATTAAGCAAAGCGCAGAAATTAAAATAGATATAGTTCAAAGGGATGTACTAGAAAGCAATGTTCGTGCTTTTTTAAATTTCGGGCATACCTATGGTCATGTAATTGAACGAATAGGAAAGTATAGTACATATAGTCATGGAGAGGCAGTTTTTGCTGGAATGTATGGAGCTGTTTCTGCATCAAAAGAATTAGGTAATGAACTTAATATTGAACGGTTAGATACTTTTAAGCCGTTTTATGATATAGATTTGAAAAAATTACAATAGACAGAGATCTAATTGTTAGAGTCTTTGCAG
>JAYPYN010000172.1:3806-4554 GCA_038154605.1 Balneolaceae bacterium | reverse complement strand
TCAGCTTTGTTTATTACCTCTTGTAGGTGCATTAGCAGCCGGTAATACCGCTATACTTAAGCCCTCAGAATTAACGCCAAATACTTCTAATGTTATTGCGAAATTAATTAACGATTACTTTCAGCCAGAAGTAGTAACAACGGTATTAGGTGGTGTAGAAGAAAGTAAGGCATTACTAGAGTTAAATTTCAATTATATCTTTTTTACTGGAAGTACTAAAGTTGGAAAAAAAATCATGGAATCGGCTGCCAAACGCCTAATTCCTGTTACTTTAGAGTTGGGGGGGAAATCACCATGCATTGTAGATGAAACCGCAAATCTAGAAGTAAGTGCCAAAAGAATGGTATGGGGAAAATTTGTTAACGCCGGGCAAACCTGTATCGCTCCAGATTATTTGTTAGTGCATACTTCAATAAAAGAACAATTATTGATTGAGCTTAAAAAAGCTATTTTATCTTTATATGGAGAAGATCCCTCCCTGTCGGATGACTATCCCCGTATCATAAATCAAGCCCACTTCAATCGACTCGCAGCTTTTCTTGATAATGGTTCCTTAGTTATTGGAGGAAAAACTGATTCATCATCGAACTATATTTCACCAACAATATTGTCTGATATAACGTGGGATGATCCTATAATGGAAGATGAAATTTTTGGTTCAATTTTACCGGTATTAACTTTTTCTAATATTGATGATGCTATATCTCAAGTCTTAAAAACTCCACGACCTCTCGCTTTGTATCTTTTC
>JAYPYN010000172.1:0-3796 GCA_038154605.1 Balneolaceae bacterium | reverse complement strand
AATATACAAAAAGAAAATTCTGATATAAATATAAAAGTATTAGAACAGATTTCATTTGGAGGTGGCGCAATTAACGATACCATTGCTCAATTCGGAAATCATCATCTTAGCTTTGGAGGTGTAGGAGCGAGTGGATTTGGTTCCTATCATGGTAAGGCAAGTTTTGATTCCTTCTCTCATCAAAAAAGTATTATGAAAAAAAACTTCTTTCTTGATAATCCAATTAGGTACGCACCATATGATGGAAAAATAAAATGGCTAAAAACAATTTTTCGATGATTCCAGACCATTTTCGAGCTTTTTATGTTGATTCAAATCATGAATCTAGTATAAAAAAACTCCCTTATTCGATTTTACCTCCTCATGAAGTTACCATAAAAGTTGAGTATTCCTCACTGAATTATAAAGATGCACTTTCGGCGAGAGGATTACACCGAGTAACAAAATCATATCCACATATTCCAGGAATTGATGCAGTTGGTACTATTTTGGAGGATTCAACAAGAACCTATAAACAAGGGGATTGCGTTGTTGTTACTGGTCATGATCTAGGCACAAATACGTTTGGTGGATTTGGAGAACTTATTCGTGTACCTATAGAATGGGTTGTAAAAAAACCAGATGTATTAACACCGTTGCAAACCATGATTATGGGAACCGCAGGATTTACGGCATTATATGGTATCCATAGATTACAAGTAGAAGGAATAACCCCTGAAAAAGGTCCAATATTGGTAACCGGAGCAACAGGAGGGGTAGGTTCCTTTGCTGTATTTGCATTATCAAAGTTAGGGTTTGAAGTAATTGCAGCAACAAGAAAAAACGAGGAACACGATTTTTTGATAAGACTTGGTGCACATAAAGTACTTTCTTCTGTGGATGATTTAACAACAAGTAAACGACTTCTTAATCCACGAAAATGGATGGGATGTATAGAAACAGTTGGGGGTACAGTATTAGACGCTGTACTTACACAAATTTCCCCGAAAGGATCGGTTGCTTGCTGTGGAAACGTACTTGGCGTATCCTTAAATACAAATATACTTCCTTTTATTTTACGAGGCATATCCCTTTTGGGAATAGACTCAGCGTATTGTAATAGAAATATTAGAGAGAAAATTTGGGAACAAGCCGGAGAATTAGATTTATCTACTTTACCAAATGATTATTATGAAGTTATACCTCTTAAAGAATTGCACCTAGAAATAGAAAACATATTAAAAGGAAAACTAATTGGGCGCAACATAGTAAATTTGTAAGAAGAAATGATATAGCGACCAAACTATATCATATTAGGTTATGGTTTCAAAATGTATTTATAACTATTAAGCTATGTATATTTTCTTATTGTTATGTATAGTAGCCTTATCTAGAGAAAGTTTTAATTTTTCAAGTGTAATAGGTTTAAGTAAAAAATCTATAGCACCGAGTTGTTCAGCTTTTTCAATCATTTCTGCTTCTTCTAGACCAGTAAGAAATATAACTGGAATGTCTGATCCATCATTTTTTAATTTTTCTACAATCTCAAACCCTGTTAGTTTTCCATCTAAATTTATATCAACGATTAAAACCTCAGGTTTGGCTTCTTTAATTAATTTAAATGTAGTATTGCCACCACTTGATTTTGCAACTACTTTGTGACCTAAATTGTTAACTAAACGTTCTTGAACCATTAATAAAAGAAGGTCATCTTCTATAATCATTACATTTTGGGAGATTTGGTTCATTTGGTTTAATTAAAATATTCTAACATAAATATATTAGAATATTTTAATTAATGAAAGTAAAATTTTTATTGGTCTTTTAAAAAAATTATTAGGGACTGCACATAGTTTTATAAAAATTTAATTAGTAAAACAAGTTTGCTGCGGTTCTATATGTGTTACAATGAGCTTCTAAAATTATTTTTACATCTTTAGAATAACCGCCACCCATTGTAACCATTACTGGGATTTGATGATTTTTCAGTATTTGAAAAACGAATTCATCACGTTTTTTACATCCTTCTAATGTGCAAGATAACCTCCCGAGTGAATCGTGTTCTAAAATATCAACACCTGCTAAATAAAAAGCGAAATCAGGTTTAAATTTTTCAAGTATCTGCGGAAGGGTTGTATATAAAGTCTTTAGATATTCGTTATCGTTGGTGTTATCTTGTAAAGGAATGTCTAGATCAGACTTAACTTTATGAAATGGATAATTTTTTGCGCCATGCATACTAAAGGTGAATACTCTAGACTCATCTTGTAACATTGAGGCGGTTCCATTTCCTTGATGAACATCTAAATCGATGATTAATATTTTTTTTGACTTATTATTATTTAATAAATGTAAACTTGCAACTACCTGATCATTAATTAGACTAAACCCCTCTGGACGATCCCGAAAAGCATGGTGTGTTCCCCCTGCTATATTGAAAGCAACTCCAACTTTAAGTGCGGAAACAGCTCCTTCAATAGTGCCATTAGTAATTTGAATTTCTCGCTCAATTAACAATTTAGATTGTTTAAAGCCACTAGCTCGTTCCTCTTTTTTTGTTAAGCAATTATTAAAAAGACGATGGAGATAATGTGGACAATGAACGCTTAAATCATAAATGATTTGAGATGTAGGTTCAAAAAATTGATTATCAGAAACAATACCAAGCCTTTTAAGCTGATATGGAAGTAATTCATACTTTTCCATAGGAAATCTATGCCCTTCGGGCACAGGATAAGGGTATAAATTACTCCATGCTATTTTGAACATATTAACTATAAGGTTTATTCAATAAACCCAAACAGCATGATTATAATTTACTCGAGCAGTTTTTAAAGATCGAATTTTCCTATTCGTTAGGTGAATAAATTATTGAAAAGTAGAATGGGAACCTTTTTTCTTAGATTCAAAAGAAAATTCTAAATAAAATTTATTTTTAGTGTCAATTTGGTATGAGGCTTCTAACTGTTCGATTTGTGCGTGAAGTAAAGTGAGACCTAGATTTTTTGGGTTATCGAAACTGATATAGTCAGGATAACCCCAACCATTATCTGAGTATATGACTTGAATTTTTTTACCGTCTATTTTTAACGATACTGTAATTACATTATCTGTTCGATCTTTGAAAGCATATTTATAGGAATTTGTAATAAGCTCATTAAGCATTAATCCTAGGGGTATTGCTTCATTTATGTTTAGTTCATAAGCTACAATATCTAGATCAAATCTCACATTAGTAAGTTTATTTTGCATGGTAGCTGTAATTGCTGGTATGAGTTTTTTCATGTAATCTCTAACATCAACGGAAGATAAATTTTCATTGTTGTACATGAGTTCATGAACCAACGCTATAGAAATAATTCTATTTATACTTTTATCAAATACTATTGAGAGCTTTTCATTATCCATCTCAATTTTTTGAAGTTCAAGTAAACCTGAAACAATCGCTAAATTGTTTTTTACACGATGATGTATTTCACTTAGTAAGGTATTTTTTTCTTTTTCCGCCTTTTTTCTATCTGTTATATTTACTGAAAAAACGGTTACCCCTAAAATATCACCATTTTTATTTGTTACAGGGGAGAACCAATTATCCCAATACCAAAGAAAATTATTTCTATCATAAAGTTCTTGTGTAAAGTAAAAGGATTCACCTTTAAGCGCTCGCTCTAATTGATTTTTTAGATCATTAGCTAGGTGTTGTGGATAAACATTCAATATGTTAAGACCATGTTCAACATTTACTCGAAAAAAATGTTTAACTAATTTTTTATAATTATTGTTAAAGGCAATGAATTGTGATTTATTATCCACAGAA
>JAYPYN010000171.1:3037-4564 GCA_038154605.1 Balneolaceae bacterium | reverse complement strand
GTCCAACGCTTGAAAAAATAGAATTACAAATAAAGGTTTTAATACCTCAAATGCTCTTTTTATTATTCAAAATCTTTGAGTTGATCTTGTAATTTTAACAAATTTGCCTCGCCATCACGTTTTTTATTTCGTTCATTTTGAACGACAGCTTCTGGGGCATTTTGCACAAAATTGGTATTACTTAATTTGCCATTAACACCTTTCAAAAACCCTTTTACACGATTAATTTCTTTTTTAATTCGCTCAACTTCTTTATCCACATCGATAAATCCAGCAAGAGGGATATATATTTCATTACCAGAAATAATAGCTGATGCAGATGCTTTTGGTTTACATACGTGCGATCCAATATCTTTAATATTAAGGACTTGTAGCTGATTTAATATCCATATATCTCCATTTAGATATTCTGCAACGCTGCTGTCTGAGGTTTTGATGAAGAGTTCAATTTCTGCTTTTGGAGAGATTTGCATTTCCGCTCGGATGTTTCTAATCGATGAAACAATTGATTTAAATAGTTCGAACTGTTCGATGTCTTCATTCGAGTCGTTAGTAGCGTTATATACAGGCCATTGAGTAATACATAGGGCCTCCTCATGGGTTCGAGTATTAATATATTGCCAAATTTCTTCTGAAATAAAAGGCATAAATGGATGAAGAAGCTTCATCAACACTTCAAAAAACCCGAGCGCCATATTCATTTTTTGAGGATCAAAAGGCTCACCATATTTAGGCTTTGCAAGTTCGATGTACCAATCGCAGTAATCATCCCAAATTAAAGAGTACACTCGTTTGAGGGCATCATTTAGCCTATATTGAGAAAAATCTTGATCCACTTCTTTAATTGTTCGTTGGATGCGAGCCATCATCCAGCGATCTGCAAGATTTTGTTTGTCAAAATCAAGGGTTGGAGAGTAACTGGTTTCCTCGTTCATATTTAGAGTAAGAAACCGGAATGCATTCCATACCTTATTAGAGAATTTTTTGCCTTGCTCACATATAATTGGATCGAAAGGTAAGTCGTTGCCCGCAGGCGTTGAGAAAAGCATACCCATTCGAACACCATCTGCTCCGTAAGTGGCTATTAAATCGAGCGGGTCTGGGGAATTACCAAGACTTTTACTCATCTTTCGTCCCTTTTTATCTCTAACAATACCGTTGTAATACACATTTTTAAAAGGCATTTCGCCACGGTATTCGTATCCGGAGATTATCATCCGTGCTACCCAAAAAAACATGATTTCAGGAGCCGTAACTAAATCGTTTGTTGGATAATAGTACTCTATTTCTTCTTTGCTATAAAACCCATTAAATACAGAAATAGGCCATAACCAAGAACTAAACCAAGTATCGAGAACATCTTCGTCTTGGTGTAAATCATTTTCTTGTAATTGATTATTGTTCGACTTTACTCGTGCTAATTTAAGAGCTTCATCTACGCTATGTGCAACAACAAAATCGTTATCACCCTCACCATAATAATATGCTGGAATTCGATGTCCCCACCAAAGTTGTCGACTAATGCAC
>JAYPYN010000171.1:0-3027 GCA_038154605.1 Balneolaceae bacterium | reverse complement strand
CCCCCACCATAATTGACGCGACACACACCAATCTTTTACATTTTCCATCCAATGCCGATAGGTATTTTTGAATTTCGGTGGATGAAATTGGATGGTATCATTCATTACATTTTCAAGCGCAGGTTGTGCTAGCTCTTTCATAGAAACCCACCATTGCAATGAAAGGCGAGGTTCTATCGCTACATCCGTTCGTTCAGAATAGCCCACTTTATTTTGATAATCTTCTACGTGAACCATGAAGCCTGCCTCGGTAAGATCTTTGGCGATTTGTTTGCGGACCTCAAATCGATCCATACCAATATATAGTTCACCATCTTTACTTATGGTACCATCGGCATTCATTATATTGATGGTTTCAAGATTATGTTTTAGGCCAAGCTCATAATCATTTACATCATGTGCAGGAGTAACTTTTAAGCATCCAGTTCCAAACTCAATGTCCACATAATCATCAAGAATAATTGGAATCTCTCTATCCAAAAGTGGAACCACTGCTTTTTTACCATGGAGATGTGTATAACGTTCATCATTTGGATTAATACAAATTGCGGTATCACCGAGCATGGTTTCTGGCCGCGTGGTAGCAATAGTTACAAATTCATCAGAATCTGAAATTTTATATTGTATATGATATAGTTTTGACTGTACTTCTTTATAGATTACTTCTTCATCACTTAATGCTGTTTTAGCTGAAGGATCCCAGTTGATCATTCGTGCGCCACGATAAATTTTACCCTTATTGTAAAGGTCAATAAAAGTATCTATAACGCTTTCAGAATAGGTAGAATCCATAGTGAAAGAGGTTCGATCCCAATCGCAACTAGCACCTAATTTTTTCAGTTGTTCAAGGATTATACCTCCATGCTTATGTGTCCATTCCCACGCATGCTCCATGAACTCTTCACGACTTAAATCTCCTTTTTTTATGCCCTGATCTCTTAATTTGCGTACTACTTTAGCTTCGGTAGCTATCGATGCATGATCGGTTCCTGGAACCCAACAAGCATTAAAACCCATCATTCGAGCTCTACGAATTAACACATCTTGTATGGTATTATTTAACATGTGTCCCATATGTAATACCCCAGTTACATTTGGAGGAGGAATTACAATAGTATAAGGCTCTTTCGTATGATCGACTTTTGAAAGAAAGTATTGATGCTTAAGCCAATAATCGTACCATTTTTGTTCAATATTGGTGGGATCGTATTTTGATGGAATATCTTTTGATTTTGTAGTCAAAACTTTCTGTAATTAAAATTTTATTTCTACTTAACTATGGAAAGGCAAGAGTTAGGGCATACTTTAAAATTCTGCCCTAATGCTTATTTTTTTCTTTCAAGAAGAACACCAAAATGTCCGTCACAACCGTGTTTATGAGGGGAAGTTTGATAATCTAAACCATCTTCTGATAATACTTCTTCTGGAACAAAGTCTTCGAGCGGTTGCAATTCAAAATTATCGTATTTCTCGAGGAATTTTTTGATTTGCCCCATATTTTCTTCAGGTTCAAGAGAGCAGGTGCTGTAGACTATACGTCCACCTCTTTTAACCATATTTGCAGCTTCTTCCAATAATTGTTCTTGAAGTTGAACTGCTTTTTTAAGCCCCTCTTCGTCTCGTCTCCAACGTAAGTCGGCACGCTTACTTAAAACACCTGTGCCAGTACAAGGAGCATCAAGTAGTACGGCATCAGCTAGTGGAAGAGATAATTCTAAGACATCGCCTCTTCGTATTTTAATATTTTCGGCTCCATGACTTAGAGCACTCTCAGCCAACTTTTCTAATCGTTCGGCAGAAATATCAACAGCTAAAATATCACTTTCTGCATTAGTAAGATCAGCGATCATAATTGATTTTGTACCTGGTGCAGCGCATAGATCGTAAATTTTTTCTTCTGGTTGAGGATCTAACACAAAGGGTGCAAAACCAGCAGCAATATCTTGAACTTGACAAAGTCCTTTTTTGAGAAGTCCTTTTTCAATAAAAGGTTGAACGCTATCAACTTTATAGAAACCAGGAAGCCAATTGCTTTCTTCAAAATCAACACCCATTTTATCCATACGTAATTCAAAATTTTCTTTTTTCGTACGCAATGTATTTACCCTAATGTAGTAATTAGGACGAGTGTTATTTGCTTGCATAAGTTGGAATGCCTCACGTTCACCAAATCGTTTACTCCATCTAGCCACCATCCATTCTGGATGAGAAAATGTAGTTGCTACTAATTTGGTACGGTCTGGAAAATTGGGTTTTGGCAACGCTTCAATATCACGTTGTAGATTCCGCATGATTGCATTTACTAAGTCCCCTGTTTTTGATCCTAGCATAGCTTTTGCTATTTCTACAGCTTCATTAATTGCAGCATAATCTGGGGTGCTATCCATAAACAGTAAATCATAAATGCCTAAACGTAAAATATTTTTAAGTTCGGCTTTCATTTCTGTTACGCTAATGCTTGAGTAGTGATCAATTAAGAAGTCGAGATAGCTTCTTTTTCTGAAGATGTTTTGTACATATTCCCGAACTTGAGCACGTTCACGCGACTCTAAATCATCAGCATAAGAATAATCTAATACTTGATTTAGGTCAAATTCTATAAGTATATCTATGCTGGCACTACGCTCTGAAAATTCGGTTTCCATGATTCGGGGTTTAATAAGTGTAAGGTTCTTGCTATTAAAAAAAGGTGATTTATAGGTCACCTTTTTTTAATAAAATCTTCAAAAAAATAAGTCGATCATTTTGATCGACTCGAATCTTAAAGATAGAATTTTTAGTACTGATTTGCTAGTGATTTTAGGTTAATAATTTCGTGGTTTAGTTATTTGGGGCGCACTAATTTGGTTGCAAAAATTACAACGAGTATTATGTTTTATTTGATATTATCATGGTGCTAGCATTATTGACCTGCCTTTACATTTTTTTTAATTCTTGTTCTTCTTCAAAGTGTGTTAGTCCTCAGGGATTTTTTTCTAAGGTGAAGAAATAGGGTAAAATGGATAAACAAATACATTGCCAATCGTT
>JAYPYN010000170.1:4333-4582 GCA_038154605.1 Balneolaceae bacterium | reverse complement strand
ATGGCGTTGTTGTTGGTTCAAAAGAAACAGGATATGAAATTTCATGTGTACAGGGAGCAGAATGTATATTTGTAAATTATGACGAACATGAAATAGCTTACTGTACAATACAAAAAGCCTATTATGAAAATAAATTTGATTGGGAAAAGCCTATTAGTTGCCATTTATTCCCTGTACGGTTAAAGAAAATTGCAGGATTTGAGTATGCTAATTTTGAATATGTACCGACATTGTGTTCATCAGCGTGTG
>JAYPYN010000170.1:2421-4193 GCA_038154605.1 Balneolaceae bacterium | reverse complement strand
CAAAGGGTGAAAACAATGGAACGTATTTAGCTGAGTTTTTAGAGAAACCTTTAATTCGTCGTTATGGAGAAGAATGGTATAAAGAGTTTCTTGCAGCATGTGAATACCTAAGGGAGGAAACTCATGATTAAGAATCACCAAAGTATTGGTCATAGATTACATCAAGGCTTACAGCAAAAATTATCTCCCCAGCAATTGCAGTATATTAAATTATTGCAATTAAATACTATAGCATTAGAACAACGCATCAAAGAAGAAATAGAATTAAATCCAATACTAGAAGAAGGCGATAACTCAGAATTAGACGAACAGTTTGAATTAGAACCTACATTCGAAGAAAAAGAAGAAAATGAAGATGGTGTTGAAAGTTTAGACGAGCATGAAGTTGATTGGGAAGAATACAGCGAAAATACTGATTATGACGGCGAAACTTATACGGCTCCATCACACCCAGATATTGACGCTTGGCGTGATCTACCAAATGAATATGAAGTAACTTTACTTGAAAAATTAGAAAATCAAGTTTTATTGTTAGACTTAAACGAAGAAGAACGTCTTATTTCAGATCAAATTTTAGGTTCGTTAGATGAAGATGGATACTTTCGACGTGAATTAATTGCTGTTGCTGATAATATTACATTTAATCATGGTGTATTTGTTGAAGAACAAGATGTAGAACTAATTAGAAAGAAAATACAGTTGTTAGAACCTATAGGAATAGCCTCTCGAGACTTACAAGATTGTTTGCTGATTCAACTTTTACATTCAAATGAAAATTTATCTGGTCGAAATCTAGCTATCCGAATTGTAAGGGATGCATGGTCTGCATTTGAAAAAAAGCATTTCAATAAATTGATACAAAAATTTAATTCGGATGAAAATGCACTTAGAGATGCATTCGAAGCTATACGAAGAATGGACCCTCGCCCCGGTGCGGTAAGCGATAATCTTGAAGAAACTCAAAATTATATTGAACCAGACTTTGAGGTATTTTGGAAAGGAGCAGAACAAACCACTACAGGTAAAGGAGAATTTGTAATTACATTAAATCAGCGAAATGCACCCCAGCTACGTATCTCTCCTGAATACAAACTCATGTGGGAGGATATTAAAGCAAAAAAGGCAAAACCTGATATTCAAACCCAACAATTCATGCGAAATAAGATTGATTCAGCAAATTGGTTTATTGAATCAATCAGACAACGGCAAAATACCTTGATGAATGTTATGAAAACAATAGTCGCATTACAGGAGGATTTTTTTATGTTTGGAGGTGGTTTAAAGCCAATGATTCTAAAAGATGTGGCAGAACGAATAGGGATGGATATTTCTACCATTTCGCGTGTAGTAAATGGAAAATATGTACAATCTAATTTTGGAGTGTATGAACTAAAATATTTTTTTAATGAAGGATTAACCACAGAAAGTGGAGAAGAAGTTTCAAATCGTGAAGTAAAGAATATACTTAAAGCAATTATTGATCAAGAAGACAAAAGAAATCCTCTTAGTGATCAGGCGCTAGCTGATACGTTAAATGAAAAAGGCTACAACATAGCTCGTAGAACAGTTAGTAAATATCGCGAGCAATTAAATGAACCCGTAGCAAGATTAAGGAAACAGATTATTTAGAGTAGCGTTTTTTTTAATGGAATAAATAAGTCTAGATTCAATTATCGATTAAAATTAAAAGTTGTTCAAATTCCTCAATTAGTTTATTTCTGATTGGAATTCCTTTTTCAAATATCTGTTTTTGAGCATTCAAATATTACGAT
>JAYPYN010000170.1:0-2411 GCA_038154605.1 Balneolaceae bacterium | reverse complement strand
CTTCGACAGCTAATTTAAATGCAGTAACTACACTATCTGATGATATCCAAGGATATCCTTTAAATGCCCACTTATATACATCCATGTTTGTATGAATGCAGCCTGGTTGTTCCATATCTATAAATGTTTCTCTAGACAGGTGGTTTTTATTTAATGGAATAGCTTCTTTTGTAAAAAAACGAAAGGCATCAAAATGTGTACATACTAACGGTCGAGATTCTACGAATTCAGCAAGCTTTTTAGCATTCATTCGAAGAGGAATTTGTTGATGTCTAATATCTTCAGATTTGTAAACCATCGCCCATTCATGCATTCCAAAACATCCAAAAGCAGGACGTTTATTTTTTGTATTTTGTAATAAATTCAGAATCCATGTATAGGATTTGGCTCTTTTTTCTGGAATGGAGGTAGGATCCAAAAACGCAATACCATCGGTCTTAGTTAATTCTTTTAAAGGAGGCAAATGATTAGGATCATCATATTCTAAAGCCACACCTAAACCTGGGCTCCATTTCTTTAGCCAAGATGGTCGAAATGGATAGTACTCAAAAAGAAAATCCATTACGGGTTGTTTTATTCCTTTACTCCTATTTGATAGGTAATCATCAATAAGAAACAAAACGGTATCTACATGGGTTTTTAATATGGATTCCCAACGTATTTGTGGTAATATTTGATTAATATAAGTTGGGATTCTTGTGAGTTCTTTCTGCATTGTGAAAGATACCATTTTCCGTTTACTAGATGTAGAATAATTTATTTGGTTCAATTAAAACTATTAAGCCCTACCTTTAGAGAATAAATTTGCAGGTATATACTACACATACAGCGCATCTAAACCATTATTGAATAGATATGAAAAACGAATGAATTCGCCAATAACTAGAGAAATAATTAGAACCGCCATGAGTTATGAAGCATACAATGCATTGATTGTTTCAAGATTTAATGAGGGTAGAACTACAAATGATGATAATTCTGAAAGTATGCTTAATTACACGAAATTAAATATTAAGCGTACACAAAGAATTGATAAAAAGGGCATAATAACTGACGAAACTCTCGTTGCTATTGAAAACATAAAAACCCCTCAAATATGGTTTGTTTTAACTGAGGGATGGTGTGGTGATTCTGCGCAGCTTTTACCCTATATCAATAAAATGGCGAAAAAGAATTCGTTTATCCAATTAAAAATTGTCCTCAGAGATGAGCATCCAGAGATTATCGATGCATATCTTACAAATAAAGTTAGTAGGTCTGTGCCAAAATTGATTTTCTTAAATACTGAAACCTCGACACCCTTGGCAGAGTGGGGACCAAGACCAGAGCATGTACAGCAAAAATATTTGAAAGAACGTTCTGACCCATTTATCGGTGCGAAAAAAGCCACTCAAAATTTACATTCTTTTTATGCTAAAGATAAGGGGCTTATGCTACAACGTGAATTTCGGTCAATATTATCAACAATAAAATAAAAAAGGCAGCTGTTAAACTACCTTAGAATAGTTATTTAATAAGTGTCATTGTTTTAGATTGTTGAAAGATAGTTCCCCCATTTAAAGGAATGGCTTCGATACGATATATGTAGGTGCCACTTGCTAATGTGGAAGCATTAAAAGTTTCGATATGATTTCCAGAACTTAGAACTCTTTGATTGTAAACACTTGCAACTTCTCGCCCATTTATATCAAAAATAGTAAGATTAACTTTTGATGTACTAGGTAACGAAAACGTAATGGTTGTAGAAGGATTAAATGGATTTGGATAATTTTGATTTAATTGGAATGTTCTGGGGTTTTGTGTAACATCCTCTACTTCATTAGAAACAGAAGGTTTTACTTTTCCGACAAAGATGCCTCTTCCATGGGTTCCTACTGCTAGTACCTGATCCGATCTACGATAGTCTAAGTCCATAACGATTGCATTTTCTATGGTGGTTGTACCAGTTTGAGTCCACTCCGTATTCTGCCCATCCAATTGGGTTGTAAAAAATAATCCTACACTGGTACCCACAAAATAGTAGGTACCATGCTCGGTAGTTGCAGCAATTGCTGCCGATCGTATGGAAGGACCATTTTCACCTCCAAGATTTCCTTCAATGTCAGACCATGAGTTTCCACCATCGAAGGAGTGCCAAATACTTTTTACGTTATAATTAGACATGATAACGAGTACTTCGTTTCCATTGTCAGGATTCACAGCTATATCATTTACATAAGAGCCAGGATCTGAACTGGTAATTAAAATTCTTTTTTCACCATCTTCTGCATCAATATCATCTAGTCGTTTTATGACAGGTATCTGATTACTAGAAATTATATCTGAACCTCCAAAATACAGTATATTAGATGGGTTATGTGTAGAGAATGTGAGAGCGGTTATTTCATGAGAAGTAGAACCGGTATTTATAG
>JAYPYN010000169.1:4072-4658 GCA_038154605.1 Balneolaceae bacterium | reverse complement strand
TTCTTTACCTGAGTACACCCTTGAAATAATTAGACAATTAGATACTTTTGCTGTTGAGAATATTCAATCAGCCATAAAATTCTTACAATGGGTAGGTGGAACGGTTCCTGAATATAATATAGAGTTCTATTCCTTAAACAAGAAAACTCCAGAACAAGAAGTTTTTTCTATTTTGAGGCCGTTAAAAGCAGGAAAAAACATGGGAATTCTTTCCGAAGCAGGTGCTCCAAGTATAGCAGATCCTGGTTCAAATTTAGTAAAAATGGCACACAGAAATGGAATACAAGTAGTTCCATTAATTGGTCCATCTAGTATTCTATTAGCCATGATGGCATCTGGATTTAATGGGCAATCCTTTTCATTTCATGGATATCTCCCCATTGATCAAAAAGGAAGAAAGCAAACTTTAATTCAACTTGAGGGAGAATCGCGACGACATAATCGTTCTCAAATTTTTATGGAAGCACCCTATCGTAATAATGAAATGCTTAAAACAATTATTAATAGCTGCCAACCCGAAACTAAATTATGTATCGCAACGGATATCACTCTTGAAAGTGAACATATTATATCCAAGGAAATTTCG
>JAYPYN010000169.1:0-4062 GCA_038154605.1 Balneolaceae bacterium | reverse complement strand
TATTTATCCTTTATGCAAAATAGCATAAAAAAACCCGATAGCTAGCATCATATCGGGTGTATAATTTTTTTACTTAATGGGCTCCAGCCTCTGTGAGCATGTCTACGACTTTAGTATGTTTTTGTGCAACTGCTTGATCTAATGCCGACCAACCTCGATCGTCATGTACATCAACATCCCCCTTATTATCTATCAAAAACTCAACAATATTTTGATTTCCATTGGTAGAAGCCCAATACAGTGGCGTAGTACCCCTATTATCCCTATGATCGATTTCTGCTCCGTTGTTTACTAATATTTGAACAATTTCAAAATGTCCATGTTTTGCGGCTTTTAAAAGAGCGGTGCGTTCGTGTTCATCGCATGTATTTACATCAATACCCTCCGCAAGGAGTATTTTAACTGTTTCAAGATTGCCATTTTCAGCAGCATCTAGAAATATTTCATCATTCATAGTGTTCCTCCAACAATTACTGAATAAATAAGATGTGATGCCGTATTGTAATTCCCTCACACCCTAATGTCAAATTATTTTAGCACTCAAATTAAGGTATTAGTTTCTTTCTCTACTTCATTTTTACTACTCCATTTTTGCAGAAACCTTTCTTTCATCAAGTAATTAAATCTATTATCTTTTGTAAACCATCCAAATAACTCATGGGTATTAATTACAAATCTGTTCTTTTAAGACCTAAAGGCACCTTTTCTAGGTATTTTATAACACTTTCTTTATTCGTTTTAATCTTTTCTGTCCACTCCAATGCTCAAGTTCATTTAGAACGAATTTCTAAAACAGATAGAAGCGATGGATTAGGTTTTGTTGTAAGGTATCATTTCGATACGCCTATAGATTCATTTACAGTAATACAACCTGCTCCCGATTTAATTCAAATGCAGTTATTTTCACCCTCCATAGACACTAGCGGTATTCGAATACCTAATGAAAGTGGAAAAGTCAAAGAGATTAGACTTTATAAATTAGATAATAGCTATGGGGTAGATATTTATTTAGATGAAAAGGTACTTGTAAAAGCGAATGCTTATACCGATGGTAAATCCAATGATGTTTTGCTTGCGATGACTAAGGCCAGCAAGTATCAAGTTGAACTATACACCCAACAATTTATAGCTAAAACATGGTATTTAAATTCCTTTACAAAAGATGCCTTAGAAATAGAGAATATTACAGTTGAACCTGAAACAGACGATAGCTATAACACTATTGCAGATAAACTTAAATTCGACACTGTTATCATTGATCCTGGCCATGGAGGGAAAGACCCAGGAGCGATAGGATATAGAAATACAAAAGAAAAGGATATAGCTCTAGCCGTAGCAAAGTTAGTAGGCGGGTACATTGAAAAGTATCTCTCTGATGTAAAAGTAGTGTATACACGCGATGATGACACTTTTATCGACTTGTATGAACGAGGAAATATCGCCAATGAAAACGAAGGTGATTTATTCATATCCATTCATGCAAATAATTTTCGAAAATCATACGTAAATGGTACTGAGATATTTTTTCTTGGACTGCATAGAAGCAAAAGCTCTCTTGAAATTATGAAAAAAGAAAACATGATTTTTAGGGATGGTGAACAAGAAATAGTTGAACTCACCGAGGAACAACTTCTAATTTATGAATTAGCAAATAGTGGTTACATTTCAAATAGCGAAAGAATCGCAGCCATGATGGATAAAGAGTTCACTAATAGAGCAAAACGAAAATCAAGAGGGGTAAAACAAGCTGGCTTTGTAGTTTTGTATGAAGCATCAATGCCATCTGTGCTAGTGGAATTAGGTTTTCTTAGCAATCCATCCGAACAACGGTTTCTATCAAGTGAAAAGGGGCAAAAAATAATGGCATCAGCAATATTTCGATCTATTAGAGAATACAAAGTGGAATATGAACGTAGCCTAAAAATTTCATCTTCTCAATAGCTTATGCATAATAAACCATTAATTATAGGTATTGCCGGAGGATCTGGATCTGGAAAAACAACAGTTGTAAATTATATATGCGAGAGTTTTGGCTCAGATAACATTCTTCGTTTGGAACATGATTCCTATTATCGCGATTTAAAGCACATGCCTTTAAGAGAACGAATTAAACAAAATTTTGACCATCCCGCCTCCCTAGAAACTGAATTGCTTATCCGACATGTTGAAGCTCTTTCTGAAGGTTACCCCGTGGAAGTTCCTATGTATGATTTTGCACAACATACTAGAAAACTTGAAACCCATTCGGCAACACCTACCAGAGTTATAATAATTGATGGAATTTTGATTTTTAGTGAACCGGAATTACTAAATCTTATGGACATAAAGATTTTTGTTGATACTGATGATGATATCCGTCTTTTAAGAAGATTAAAGCGAGATATAAATAAAAGAGGACGAACTATTGAAGGTGTGTTTGAACAGTATGAAAATTTTGTACGTCCTATGCATTTAAAATTTGTTGAACCAAGCAAGCGCTATGCAGATATAATTATACCTAAGGGTGGAAAAAACTTAGTA
The DNA here is from genome assembly GCA_038154605.1 of Balneolaceae bacterium. Classification (GTDB taxonomy): domain Bacteria; phylum Bacteroidota; class Rhodothermia; order Balneolales; family Balneolaceae; genus HXMU1420-13. Next base: position 1,542 of record JAYPYN010000169.1, on the reverse strand, counting down.
GCCCGAGACATGGTAATTTCTTACATAGAAAGAAACTTGAAATAGCTAATCTTCAAGAAAATCTTCCATCCCAATAAACATCAAATCTGGTCTTAGCTCATGCGCAATGGCTAGATGGTCTGATAATAAACTAGCATCACCACCGGTTAAAAGTACTTTAAATGTTCCCATCTTATGCTGGAAGCGTTCAATATTTGCATGTATCCCATCTAAATATAATTGGGATAATCCCCATTGCAGAGAATCATGGCTTGATTTTCCAGGGAAATTTTTTGGTATTTTAAAATTAAACGTAGGTAACGCAGGTGCTGATTTATGGAAAACTCCTAGTAAGGTTTGTACACCAGGCATTATTACACCACCATAGAACACTCCTTCAGCGCTCATATAATCAATAGTACATGCACTACCTGTATCTATTACCAATACAGGTTCCTTGTATATACGCCATCCACCTACACAAACAAGATATCTATCCATGCCTAGTGTATCTGGTGTATCATAAATAAGTCTATTTTTTGGGATATCTACTGTTTCTAAAACTGCAATCGAGAAATAGCTGGATAAATCCTCTAACCAATCCGTCGCTGGCCGAACATTACTAACTACTAAAAAATTAATTTCATGCCCAAATAAAGCTGAAGTTAACTCATCAGCTTTAGTAAAAATTTTAATTTCCCAATGTTCTTCCTTGCGTAGTCCCAATTTTATAGATGAATTTCCTATATCAAGAAACCCAATTTTATCTATTTGAATTGAATCAAAATTGCTCATGATTTTATGTTAACTTATTGATGAAATCTATACAGTAAAAATCGAATATTTAGGATGAATCTACAATCAAAAAATGCAATAATTACTGGGGCTAGTAGTGGTATTGGAACCGAATTTTCAAAAATTCTAGTTGAAGCAGGTACCAAAGTGTTTGGATTAGCAAGAAGTGAGACTAAATTAGAAGAAATCCATCAAAAATTAGGAGATCTATTTGTTCCAGTACCTCTAGATATAACCGATTATACTTCGATTAACACATGGATTGCTTCCACCTTTAATGAAAAATCACCTGATATATTAATTAATAATGCAGGAATAGGGATATTTAATAACGTGGATGAATTAAGTATTGATGATTGGCATACTATGATGAATGTAAACCTATCTGGAGTTTTTTATTTAACCCGATTAGTTGTTCCATTAATGAAGCAAAATACTAATGTGTGCCACATTGTAAATATAGCATCAGTTGCTGGATTAATGGGTAATCCAAGTATTTCGGGCTATAATGCTACCAAATTTGGGCTTCGAGGCTTTAGCGAAGCCTTATTTAAAGAGCTTCGTTTTGATGGGATTAAAGTAACTTGTTTTTTCCCTGGGTCTATTGCCACTGCTTTTTTTGATGATATTGATTCTATACAATTACATGAAAATATGATGCATCCTACAGACGTAGCCCATACACTTAAACATGTTCTTGAAACTCCCGAAAATTTTCTAATCAACGAAATTACAATGCGACCTTTAAACCCAAAACCTCCCGTAGAA
>JAYPYN010000168.1:0-4677 GCA_038154605.1 Balneolaceae bacterium | reverse complement strand
AACAATTAATTAATCTATTTTTTTTAAAGATTTTTTTAGAATGAATTTTTCTAACCATTCTCTTATCCTACTATTCCAAGATGTTGGAAAAGTCTCAAGATTTAGAATTGATTTGGTATTTTTAAACTTCCTATGAGATTTTAAAATATTTAATTCTGGTATTATGCCAACTCCCCAGTTAGCGAGTATAAAGTCAAAGTTTGAATTATAATCTAGATTTTTTCTTTGTGAGCTAAATTTATTGAAAAAAGCGGCTACACTTGATAATCCATTAAGGAAACGCATTATTTTGGTGATTTTTGAGTAGTCTTTCTTATAAATGTTAGAAAGTACTTTTACTTTATCAGTATTATCTGGCACAAACTCATACGACACTGATGGATCTGTATTTATTATCTCGAAACTTATATTTGATTCGTTAAGAGCATGTATAATTTTACTTACGGAGGATAATTGACTTAGAATCAAACAATGCATTAACACTAATATTTCAATGGGTAATTTGGTAAGTTTAACAATAAAATAAGACGTATCTTAGTTTAATTTCAAAAAATTTAAACTAAAAGGCAATTACTTTGCATAATGCATCGATTATGAACGCCGAAGATTTAGATCGCACATTTCTGCGATTTGCCCATCAATTTTTGGAATCCTACGAACATCCAAAACGCCTTGCAATTATTGGGATGCAGACCAGAGGTGTCTTCCTAGCAAAACGGATTGTTGATAAAATAAAAGTAGAATTCGACATCGATATTGATTTCGGAGTATTGGATGTAACCTTTTATAGAGATGATTTTCGAACAAAACTAAAAATGCCTGAAGTTAAGGTAACCGAAATACCATTCGATCTCTATGATCGTGACGTAATTTTGGTTGATGATGTGTTGTATACAGGTAGAACAGTACGATCAGCAATGGATGCATTAATGGCTTTTGGACGCCCAAGAAAAATTCAATTTTGCTGTATGGTTGATCGAGGCCATAGAGAACTACCCATTGCTCCTGATTTTACTGGACAATATGTGCCAACTCATTCAAATGAAGAAATAAGAGTGAAGGTGAAAGAATTAGATAAAGAGGATGCTGTTTACATAATTAATGTGGAGGACAAGGATGAGTAGTGGTTTAGAAAACTACCAATTCACCCAAAAACATTTATTAGGGTTGGCTGATTATTCAAAGCAAGATATTCTATTTGTTTTAGACCAAGCGAAAACATTCAGAGAAATATTAGATCGTCCAGTACCAAAAATTCCTACACTCAGAGATAAAACCATTGTAAACCTATTTTATGAGAATAGCACTCGTACGAGGCTTTCGTTCGAATTGGCACAAAAAAGAATGGGTGCGGATGTAGTTAATTTTTCAGCAGGTACTTCAAGTACAAAAAAAGGCGAATCCTTAAAGGATACCATCCGCAATATCAGCTCGATGAAAATTGATATGGTTGTTTGTAGGCACGAAAGTCCAGGAGTGCCACATTTTCTTACACAATGCGTTGATGCAGCGATTTTAAATGCAGGAGATGGAGCCCATGAACACCCAACACAAGCATTGTTGGATATGTTTACCATGCAACAAATTCATCCTGATCTTACGGGTAAAAAAGTGGCTATAATTGGAGATATATCCCACAGCCGAGTAGTACGATCAAATATAATAGGTTTAACGAGAGTCGGGGCCGAAGTTGTTATTTGTGGACCAAAAACATTTATGCCAAAATTTATAGAGGAAATGGGAGTGCACATTTCCTATGATTTAGATGAAACACTCTCTTGGTGTGATGTTGCAATGGCCTTGCGCATACAGTTAGAGCGACAAGATGATACTCCAGAATTATTCCCTTCACTTCGGGAATATCATGATCTCTTTGGCATTAAGATGATACACTTAGAAAAATATCCAGATTTTAAAATCATGCATCCTGGCCCTATCAATAGAGGGGTTGAATTAGAAAGCGATGTAGCGGATAGTGATAGAGCTGTAATTTTAGACCAAGTTACCAATGGAGTAGCCGTTCGTATGGCGGTTCTTTATTTGTTAAGTGGTGGGAGTAGGCTTTAGATTTTAAGATGAAAATCTTTTTCGTAACTTAGTAATTTGTTAAAAGTCAAAATAATATTTTCGATATCCAAAAAGCATCTACCATAAAAGATTATCCTTCTGTAACAGTTGCAATTCCTGTTTTAGATGAGGAGCAACATATACAAAGAGTGGTGGAAGGTTTTCTCAGTACAGGTTACCCAAATCTTATAGAAATTTTGATTGCCGATGGGGGGAGTAAAGATAAAACAAAACAAATCATCAAAGCGCTCAGTGAAAAAGACAATCGTGTTAAAATCATAGATAATCCCGACAGGTTTCAATCATATGGTTTAAACCATATGATTGAAATTGCTGAGGGTGCAATTTTTCTAAGAGCAGATGGGCATTGTTATTATAATAAAGATTATATAGAGCAATGTGTTTCAGTGATGAAAAAAACCGGAGCTAGAAACGTAGGTGGAGCACAACGATACCTTGCAAAAAATAGAGTGCAGGCTGGCATCTCGCTTGCTGTAAAAAGTGTATTAGGAAATGGTGGGGCTAAGTACATGAATGAAAATTATCAGGGATATGCTGATACTGTTTTCTTAGGCTGTTTTCGAACTTCTGATCTCAGAGAAATGGGTGGTTTTAATACAGAAAATATTACTAATGAAGATTCAGAATTTAATCTTTGCTTGATTGAGAAGTATGGGAAAGCTGTATATGTAAGCTCAGATATAAAGAGTTGGTATTATCCGAGAGACTCATTTTATAAACTTTTTAAACAATATTATCGATATGGAAGAGGAAGGTTTTTAACTCGAATATTACATCCTAATCGTAGTCCAATTCGCGGAATGATTCCTTTTTTGAGTCTTTTTTTTCTCTTAACATACATTGTTACGGATTTTATAAGTCAATCACGGTTATTTTCAATTCAAATTCTTTCACTGTTGGCAATCTTACTATTGTTTGAATCATTTAGAATAGTGTTAAAAAAAAGAAAAAGTTTTTCTGAAGAGATTTGGAGCTCAACTTCAGATCAGCCAGGATTTACATCAAATTTGTTCAGCGTTATAATTTCTATAGCTCTAATGCATTTTGGGCATTTTTTTGGGTTTTTATTTCAGGCAATCAAAAGTGGATTTGGAGTGAAAAAAGAATGGTGAAAAAAATTTAGTTCACAATACATCGGATATATTTTTACAAATAGTTATAAACGTATAAAGTTATGAGAACATGAATCGTGATTTAGAAAACAAATCTATTCAATACATTCATAATTTTCATTCATGGAAACATAGTAATGAAATGATGATTGATATTTATATTGAGGCTCTATCTGAAAACCTGAAAAAGCCTATTTTACCTCATAACAGATGAAAAAACTAAAAAAGGTTCAATTAACTCCAGTTCAAGATACTCGCATATTCCACAAAATTAGTAAAGGGTTAGTTCAAAGAGGTCATGAAGTGGAGCTTCTTATACAACACCCTATAGATGAAATAGGTGAAGGACTCTCAACAATAGCACGAGCATTAACAAAAGACAAGATTCAGAGGTTAACATAAATACTACCTTCAGTATTTAAAAGTTTGATAATAAAGATTAAGAATATTTAAAATGAAAAAAAAAATTGTATCAATCGTTGGTGCTAGACCTCAATTCATAAAATTATCAGCTCTTTCTAAAGAGTTACGAAAAGATTTTGAAGAAATTATTATTCATACTGGGCAGCACTTTGATAATAACATGTCCAGTATTTTTTTTGAAGAGTTGGGAATAAATAGCCCAAAATATAACTTAGATGTCAGATCTGGTAGACATGGTAAGCAAACCGCTGAAATGCTTATTAAAATTGAGAAATGCTTAATTTATGAAGCTCCAGATTTAGTAGTCATCTTTGGTGATACAAATTCAACATTAGCAGGTGTATTAGCTTCCTCAAAATTATCTCAAAAAACGTTACATATTGAAGCAGGGTTAAGAAGTTTTAATCGAGAAATGCCAGAAGAGATAAATCGAATTGCTTCCGATCATTTAAGTGATTTTTTATTCGTTCCAACTGATCTGGCTATGATGAATCTTAAAAATGAAGGCCTAATTGAGAAATCATTTTTGACTGGAGACATTATGGTCGACAGTGTCTTGAATAATAGAGATAAAGCAATAGATCAATCAAACGTTCTTAAACATTTGAATTTAGTTGATGAGGATTACTACTTAGCAACACTACATAGACCATACAATGTAGATCATAATGAATCATTGAAAAATATTTTGAAAGAATTTCAAAAATTAGATTTTAAAGTAGTATTCCCTATACATCCAAGAACGAAAAAAAATATTTCCAAAAATAAGATTGCAGTTGGTGATAATGTCTTACTAACGGATCCATTCGGCTATTTTGATTTTTTGACTCTAATGGGGAGTTCAAAAAAAATAATTACAGATTCAGGTGGAATTCAAAAAGAAGCGTATATATTAAATAAACCATGTATTACTCTAAGATCCGAAACAGAATGGGTTGAAACCGTAGATTCAGGATGGAATTTATTAATCAAAGATTCTTCTACAACAAAATTTAGTAGTCAAGTGAGGGATTTTATTCCGAATGGAATTCCGAAAAATATATATGGTGAAAAT
>JAYPYN010000167.1:0-4688 GCA_038154605.1 Balneolaceae bacterium | reverse complement strand
CTAGCAAGAGTTATCAAAAAAAGAATAGATGAGAGTTCAATATTTTATTGAGATACAAAACTTAAATTAATTTAAAAATTTCTAATCATTGGTAACTTTTTTCAATTGAATAAATACTGGCAAAATTTTTTAGTTCTATTCATTACATGTAATTAAATTTATTTTGTATTCGGGCAATAAATCCCTCTTTAAAAGCATATATTAACAATCGATTTAATTTAAACCAATTTAAGTTATTTGAGAACCCTTCTTAATTTTTTTAACCCATTATTACGAATCAATATATCTCACCCTTTTATGGTAATTGGTGTGAGTTTTCTTCTTGCAATAATTGGTGGTTTTTTTGCTCTACAATTAAAAGTTGACACGGATATTGCAAACTTACTTCCAAAAGATCATCCCAATGTTTTAGCATTAAACCAATTAAAGGAAACTGTTGGTGGGGAAACTGAAATGCAATTGGCAATTAAGTCTCCAAGTTTTGAAGCTAATAAAGCTTTTGCAGAAGCCATTATCCCAAAAACACTCGAATTGTGGTATCCTAGATACAATGATTTTTATTTTAAGAGAGCTGAATTCCAAAAAAATACCGAGGTAATTGAAAACAATGCTCTTTATCTAGCAAGTGATGAAGAATTAGAAGAAATCACTTTTTGGTTAGAGGATGAAATCTACGAAGCCAAATTAGAGGCTAATCCTTTTTTTGTAGATTTTGACGATGATTTTGAAGAAGAAGGTGAGCAAGAGGAAAATAGCGCAGACAGTTTTAAGGAAAGTTATGATATCTTAGTCCCCTCAGAATATCCTGTAAATGAGGATAGTACAATCATGGTTGTAAAGTTTTTTCCAACCGGATCGAAAAGTGATATTAGGTATTTAGAGGATATGTTTGGTGTATATGATTCTCTTATATCTGCACTTGACCCAACTTTGTTTCATCCAGAAATGGAAGTACAATATGGTGGGCGGTTGAAGCGCCATTTGGAAGAATTAACATCAATTATGCAAGATGTTCTTGGTAGTTTTTTATCAGGCATATCTAGCGTTGTGTTATTGGTTATGGTGTATTTCTTTGTAAAGAAATATATGCATTATCGTAAAGGCAATAAAAATGATCAAAAGCATGGAATTTGGAGTCATTTTATTCGAATGCCTATTCCTGTTTTAATTATAGGTATTCCACTTAGTTTGAGTTTAGTATGGACATTTGGTATCACTTATTTTTACTTAGGTATGCTAAACACCATGACGTCGGTACTTGCGGTAATTTTATTTGGGTTGGGTATAGATTATGGAATTCATTACTACGCAAGATATATTGAATTAAGGTCAAGTGGATTATCTGTGAAAGAAGCTATTACTACTACCAATTCTAAGACAGGGGAGGCAATTTTAGTGAGTGCATTTACTACCGCATTTGCATTATATGTATTAATGTTCGCTGATTTTAGAGGATTTTCAGAATTTGGATTTATCTCTGGTACTGGTATTTTGTTAGCCTTATTTGCCATGCTTTATGTTCTACCATCGTTATTGGTAATTTTCGAGCGATTCAATTTAATCCTATTCAATAAGAAAGAACATTCAGCTCCTGTATCCACCCATAAATATCCAATGGCTCGTTTTGTTGTAGTTAGTGGACTCATTGCCTCGGCTTTTGTGATAGGGTATTCAAATAAACTAAGTTTCGAATATAATTTTGGTAATCTCGAACCTAGATATCCTGAATATGAAAAATTTAGAGAAGTAGCCGGTCAAATAAATGAATCTAAACGAAGAAATCCTGCTTATGTGATAGCGGATTCTGATGCTGAGGTTGCACTTCTAATTAAAGAATTCAGAACTATTGTAGAAAATGATACTATCACACCAACCATACATAGTGTAGAATCACTACAAGAACGATTTCCAACAACTGAAGTAGAAATACAAAATAAATTAGACGACATCGCTTATATACGAGAATTATTGCAAGATCCACTTATAGTTAATCGAGAAGATGATGATTTAGAAAATCTAAGGAAAGCTGCTGCAACAACCGAACCATTGACAATAGATGAAATTCCTGATTATTTAAAGTCGCGGTTTATAACTAGAGATGGTGAAGTAGGTAGGTTTGTTATTGTTTATCCATCACAGGGGTTATCTGATGGTAGAAAATCCATTGCTTTTAAAAATGATGTTGGAACTGTTACGATCGAAAATGGGAAAACCTATCATGCGGCTAGTACTAGTATCGTAGCTGCCTCTATGCTTGATCTTATGCGTACTGAGAGTCCTTATATGGTTGGAGCAACGTTCATTATCATTTACCTTTTTATGATTTATACGTTTAGATCATTTCGATGGTCTTTGATATCTATGTTGCCATTATTAATTGGACTTCTCTGGTTGTTTGGCTTGCTTATGATTTTTGACCTTCAATTTAATTTTTACAATTTAGTTGTGTTGCCCGCTATTCTAGGGATTGGATGTGATAGCGGGGTACATTTAGCCCATCGTTATAGAGAAGAGGGTAGAGATAGTATGTGGGCTGTTTTATCAAGCACTGGCCAACACATAACCATGGGCAGTTTAACCACTATGCTTGGCTTTGCTGGGTTAATGTTAACCGTACACCCCGGCCTACAATCTATTGGAATAATGGCAGTACTTGGAATAGGCATGACTTTACTTACCTCATTAACCTTTCTACCTGCACTTATTCAATGGCTTGAAGATCGTAATTGGATAAGATTTTAATTTCGTTTCCATATATCTTTGCATAAAGATATATATAAGCATTAAAGATTAAATGATGATGATAATTCCCAAAAACCTTTACTTAATTATTACGTTTTTTACTCTTTTACGCCAAAATTTTTATAAAAAAATGATTTCTCTCTTTCAACTTTAAGTCAATAAGCATTTATTAAAAATAAATCATCTATTTTTTTTTTGATTGGAATAGAATCTAAATATTGGTGAAGAGAATCATCATATGCTAGTGACGTATAATATGTATTTGGCTTCATTTTACGATAATCAATGTGACCATTAGGTACATCAAGATTAAGTAAATTTATATGGACATTCCCTATTCTAGATTTATCTCGTGGAATAGGGTATTTACATATAGCATGAAAATTAATTTCAAGTATGTAAAACAAATGTGATATAAATCATAGTTGATCAATTCTTACAATTAACTACACACTAATTGAACATAAAATTTACAGAATGGTAGGTGTAAAATTACATTTTTTTTGCCTTATGTCTTTTATTTAGGATGGGTATAAAATATAAATATACACCTGTAATCCATAAAACTAACACAATGATCCCTGTAGGTAGAAAAATCCAATATTTTACTGTATCCGTGAACCATGAACCATCATGCATAGATTCTATAATATCTGATCTGCGAAACTTAACTTGTAGTATTTCAGCTGTTTTGGTGTCAATCTGTATTTCCCAATGATTTTTTGATCGCACTTTAACCATTCCTTTTTCTGGGCGTACATCAAGTCTATCTATATCATCCCAAGATGTTACGTGTGCTTCTGGTACAGCTTGTGTTGCTCTTAATATTTCCTCAAAAGAAATGCTTGGGATACTAGAAATACCTTTTTGCGAACTTGGTTGTATCCAAGCAACATCTTTTTTTACTTGTAATAAAAGCCCAGTAATGATAACGATTATGAATGGTATTGATATTATGATTGATCCAATTCTGTGAGCTTTTCGAGTGTTTTTTTTAGTATTCAATTTCATCATTTATAAAACTTTTGGATACTTACAATCAACTACTACAATACATCTAATCATAAGATTCTAGCCTGCTAAGATAAGAAGATAATTCAACAACAAATATTTTTTGGACATATAACCTTATTATCCATTAAAAAATTAAAGCAATAGAGATATCAATGTTAATAATCCAGCCCAGGTTGTGTGAGTTCAAAATTTTCGGCGTTTTTTGCTTTATCAACCATGTACTCCACATCTCTGAGAAGTTGTTTTGCATCAAAAACAATTCCATCTTTGATTGTATATACAATACCACCTTGCCTCTTAACCTTATTATCTTCATCTACAATAATTGCTCCAGTGCCATAAAGAACTTTAAGATTTGCCATTGGAATTGCATCCACAAAAACCATGTCGGCAAGTTTGCCAACTTCTATGGTGCCAAGATCATGCTCCACGCCTAACACTTCTGCGGCTTTTAGCGATGCAGATTGAAAGATTTCAAGCGGATGGAAACCAGCTTCTCTAAAGAGTTCCATTTCTTGTATGAAGGCGAAACCATAAAGTTTATATATATAACCTGCATCTGAACCTAAGGTTACTCTTCCTCCTTTATTTTTGTATTCATTCACGAATTGCATCCAAATTCGGAAATTTTCTTTCCAGCTAATTTCTTGCTCTGTACCCCAATCTAGCCAATATGAACCATGAGAAATTCTACTAGGCTCATAAAATTTCCAAAGTGAAGGAAGGGTATATTTCTCATGCCATTCTGCTCTACGTTGTGCCATCAAATCTCTACTTGCTTCATAAATAGTAAAAGTTGGATTAAGTGTAAGGTCTAAATCTAGCAATTCATCCATTACTGCATTCCAAGTATCTGAACCCGGTTCTGCTGCTTGTGCCCACAACCTACCTGCTTCTTCAAATCGATGTTGTTCATTATTGTAGTTATAATC
>JAYPYN010000166.1:0-4724 GCA_038154605.1 Balneolaceae bacterium | reverse complement strand
AAAATGAAAATTAAAAGTAAAAACGTTTGTTTTGGCTTAGTGGTAAACCGAAAGTAAAATGCTTCGAATCTGCCCTATAGTCCATACACAGAACGTTAGCACACATTATGACCCGTCCTAAAATATGTCTACACTTAAACACGTAGATATGTACAAAAACGACAAGACCGTAAGACGGTACAGCGAGAGCTTCAAACTCAAAGTTTTAAACGAACTAGGCAAAGGACAATGTTCCAAAGCGCAACTTGCAAAACTTTATGGAATTAACTCCTCTACCATCAATGAATGGATCAGAAAGTATGACCGAAAAGACCTAATGAATACCAGAATACTCGTGGAAAACCAAGATGAAGTAAGCCGACTAAGAGCCTTAAAAAAGGAAATTGAACAACTTAAAGAACTACTCATACGAAAGGATATGGAGAAGCTGGTAAGTGACTCTTACCTAGAAGTTGCTGCTGAAAACCTAGGTTATAAGAATGTAGAAGAATTAAAAAAAAATCTAAGCATCAAGCCTTAATGAAAGCTATCGAACATATCAAGGAATACAAGCTAACTTCTACCAAAAACACCTGTGCGTTATTTGGTGTACACCGTGATGCTCACTACAAATACCTGAAGCGATTCAATAAAAAGCAACAGAATCATAAGGTGATTGTAGAGCTCGTGCAACGAGAACGATCTATACAACCAAGAGTCGGTACCCGAAAGCTGATCAAGGCAATAAAAACCCCCTTGAAAAATCAAGGTATCAAGCTTGGACGTGATGCATTATTTAATTTATTGAGAGACAAAAATTTATTGATTAGAAGAAAGAAACCTAACCCTAAGACATCCAACTCTTTCCATAGATTTTATAAGTATAGCAACTTGATCAAAGACCTAGAAATCGTTCAAAATTTATAATCACAAACGAATGCACTTATCTTTAAACTTTAACACACCAAATATGGTGCATAATTTGAACTTAAATTAATCCTTAAATCCGTAGCCGTATTTTAGGACGTGACATTAAAACAAACATAACGGTCAAAAAAGGACTGACCATCCAAATTCGGAACATGTGAAAGTTGAAACCGAAATAAAAGAAAAGGGGCTGAAGTAGCTAAGGGTTAATGTTTAGTGTGTTTATACCATGATTTTATTTGGGCTAACAGCTGTAAATGGTCTCCTCCATTGAATCTCCATTCACACTCCTTCAAAAACCAGTAAAAATTAGTACGTTTTATCCCGTTAAATCCGCGCATATTACGCTTGGCTTGGTTCCAGAAGTTCTCGATCCCATTGATGTGATTCTCCTTATCGGCAAACAACTCCGAGTGGTTGATACGTACATGCCGAAACGAGGAAACATCTAGGGCATTGTAAGATCGAAATGTATCGGTATACACGATACTATCAGGGCGTACATGCTCTTGGATAATTGGAAGTAAGGTCTGGCGTCTTAGCATTCGGGATAATGGCTGTATATACCTTTCCACCACGCTTTAATAGACCAAATACGGCTATCTTACCAGCCGCCCCACGTCCTCGCATTCCTTTTCGACGCCCACCAAAATAACTCTTATCAGCCTCTACTTGCCAATAGAGTTCATAACTGGGAAGCTTACTAGCAATGAGTTGACGAAGTCTCATATAAAACGTTATTGCAGTGTTAGATTGAACCCCGATCAACTCCGAAGCAGCTTGTACGGTAGTGCCAGCTACAAAGTGTTCAATGAGTCTATTATGTTGACTATTCTGTCCCGTGCTTACATAAAAGCCTCACTTTTTAATGAGGCCTTTATGTTTCAATAACATTAATTAAATAAGTTTTTTAACCATCGGGTTAGTCTAAAACCATTTTCTTTTCCAATTCTTCCTCCAGTAAGTCCTTCATAATTTGGTCGATGTAGAGAATCTTTTTTTTGAGATATTTTCTTTGTTCTTCCAGTTCTTTTATTGTTGGATGGAGGAAGTTTTTTTTGTTTTATGCTACTCTCTTTAGGATAAGGTAACTCAGTAAGTGGTATGGTGTTAGAAATAGCATGTAATGCTTCATTATCCATTTTTGAAACCAATGTGATCATTTTAGATATCGTAGTATTTGATACTTTCAAAGCTCTAGTTTGGAATTCCTCAATATCTGATGGTACATCATAGTTTATGATTTCATCCATATTTGAACAGTCTACTTTATCGATGGACAAGCCTCCAACGAGCATTATACGCATTTCATATTTTTTGAATCGTTCAATTCTTTCAGAAAATAAGTTTTCATCAAGATCATCCACTATACTCACGACTCCCCAATTTTTCTTTCTAATTATTTTAAATAATCTATCTGCAGTTCTACTGGATGAGGAAAAAACAATCACACGTTTAGCTTTTGATTGACTAAGATATGCCATTAATGTTGAAATTTTCATTCGAGGTGGAACTTTTATATACCCCAATGTATCATCACTTTGAAAAGAGAGTAATGAAGGTGCAGCGTTAGATTCAATGTTAGCCATCTCACTAATTTCTTCTGTAACTATGTCTTTTTTTAATACTACAGAAACAGATGCATGTTTAAGTTTTTTTTCTGCTTGTTTTATTATGTTTTCAGATATAACAGGCTCTTTGTTTGGAACAAACTTATCGTCTTCAATATCATTAAATCCAATTAACTCTGGATTTTTCAAGGCTAACTCAACAAGTTCCGTAGTAGCAGAGTTTTTATTATTAGACAAGATTACAACTTGTGGTTCACAATCCGTATAAAAAAATATTTCTTTAACTTTATTAGCTATGTTATGATGCTCCATTATGTGGGCTTCATCAATAATAATCAGTTTTAGGTTAGTTAGCTTAAAGTCATTTTTTTGTACTATTTCGATAAACCTTCCGGGGTTTGCGACAATAACTTGGGAACCCGACAGTAAAGCTTGTTCTTGTAGATTTTTATCTCCTTTCATTGCCATCAATGCACTATTAATTTGTGCATGATAGCCTAGTGCCCATATTTGTTGGTCTAATATTTCTGCTCGCTCAATAGATGGAGTCAGAATTAAAACTTGTGTGCCTTTAACCCCACCATGTTCAATAATTTTCTGAACTGCTGGAATTAAAAATGCTAGATCGTCATTTGTGTCTGTTTCAACTAATACATGTTTTCCTTTTAAGATTATTGGAAGCATTTTTTCTTGAAAGGGGGTTGGCTTCTCTAAACGTACATCGGCCAGTCCATCTAAAACTTTTGGACTCAGACCGTATTTTTCAAAAGACAATGGTATACCTCTTTTTGGCTTTTAATTTTATTTTCAAAGATCTTGGTTCAAAAAGAACCTTTAAATATACAAAGAACAAATTTAAGCATACTCTTTTTCTTTTATTTTACCTTCGTATTCTAAGTATGTTTTACTAAAATTGGGATGAATTTTTAATGGTACACCGAAATACTTTAGACAATACAAACATACACTTGTTAATATTAGCAAGCCGATGGTGCCTATCAATCCTCCTTCTGGGCCAAATGTTCCACCCGTCCATACAGGATCGCCATGTTGTTGAATTTGAATAAGAGATTTGTGTACTGAAAACCCACTAACTTTAAATCCAAAAATACCACCTTCAAAAAAATTCCAAGAAAAATGCATCCCCATTGAATATGCTACCCGTCCAGTGAATATAAAGGGTATAGAGAACATTACCCCTGCTAATATGATATTCAAAATTGCTAAGAGAGTTACATGAGGATTTAATCCATGCACAAAACCAAAAACACACGAACTTAACAAAACCGCAATTATTGTAGCGATTCTCGTATTAATATTTTTAAAAGTAAATCCCTCTTTAATGTTAGGAAGCAAATAAGAACGATGAATTAATTCTTCATAAAAACCAACACATACCATATGTAAGAAAAATAAAAATAATGGATATACCCAAAATCGTATACTTGCATGGTGCCATGCAAAACCCAAAATATCTATCGTTCCAGTTAAAATTTGGATACTAAAGATGATTCCCATGGCAAACGCAGCAATAAGTACACCTATTACAAATTCTTTATACCACGTTTTATTTAAATTAATCCCAGCTATGTTTAATGTGGATCGTTTATCGAAATATTTAAACATCATCCCCAAAAAAACAATACTAACTAACATTATAAGAATGTATTGTAGACCACCTAGTGGTAAGAGGTTTAAATAACCTACGATAAAAAATGAAATTAAAAGATAAAGAGTGATTCTAAAGCCAGCACGAGCTCTTTTTTCAGATTCATTGAAAATGAAATGCATGTATATGTTCCAAAAATTGAGATTCTTATTTAGTAATGATAAGAATTGTAGCTCTACATATTTTAAAATTTTACACAAGTATTTTGCTTGGGAACATATTTAAAATTAGGTATCTTAAATACTTTTTAAAAGTTAAATTTAGTAGAAATGCTTTATAACATTATTATTGTAATTGTTACAATTATTTGTGCATTATTAACATTAGTTGTACTTCTCCAAAATGGACAAGGTCAAGGTTTATCTGGTATTGGTGGTGGGGGTGGACTAGACGCTGGTTCTGGAGGTTTGGGAGCTCGACGAACAGCCGATCTATTATCAAAGGCAACCTCTATATTAGGTGGGATTTTTCTAGTATTATGTGTGTTAGCTAATTTTGCGATTGATAGAGAACAAACAAGTAATTCTATATTACAGCAGGGCGCTCCTTTGAATGACATAGGCGCTCCATCCCAGACT
>JAYPYN010000165.1:4477-4808 GCA_038154605.1 Balneolaceae bacterium | reverse complement strand
GAAACAATTGGTAATACAAAAAGCAGGTAAAATTTTTAGCTTAAAGTGATTTTAACTACAGGAGAATAAAGCTAGATCATAAAATACTTATCATTAAATGGAACCAGGTAACTTTTACCTTACAATTACTATTGTTCAAAAATTGCAAGTCCCCAATAGCAGGGATCAGCGTCGCATGTAAACATAGATATTTCAACCTTATAATATCCGGTAGAAGTTGGAATAAAATACACTATAGGATAATCATCTTCCTCAACATCACTATCAATTTCGATTTCATCAGAATCGAATAGGTAAAGGTCTAAATCATTACAATCTTCATCACAAAACC
>JAYPYN010000165.1:2749-4467 GCA_038154605.1 Balneolaceae bacterium | reverse complement strand
ATACTTTGAATTGGCATCGAAATAAAATGTCCAAATATTTTCCTCATCTTCTTTAATGGCACCAATGATGTAATTCTTCATTGAGTACCCATCATCAGATGCATTTTCCCAAGAATTTTGTATTTGAGACCAAACCACTTCAGTATATGATTGTGCGAAAGCAATTGAATGGATCAAGCTTACTGTAAATAATGATAGAATAATATTCTTCATTGTATAGCCTTTAAAATTTTGTAAATGATCAAATTACAAATGATTAGTATTTAGATTTCAATCTACACCTAGATCAGAAAGTATTTGATCTATTTTTTGATCCATTTCAGCTGATCTGGAGGTGTATTCATCTTTGGAATCTAAATTGGTATTTACACTACAATAAAATTTAATTTTTGGCTCTGTACCTGAAGGTCGTGCAGATATGATACTCCCATCTTCTGTTACAAATTGCAGCACGTTCGACGGAGGAAGATTCGTTGGCTCTGCGGTACCATTTTTAAGATGGGTGATTTTTTGTGAATGATAATCCTTTAGAATGGTTACTTCCGATCCGCCTAAAGTAGCTGGTGGATTACTTCTAAATCTAGCCATCATCTGTTGGATTTCTTCAGCACCAGCTTTTCCTTTTTTTGTTACCGACACAAGGCGTTCTTGGAACAAGCCATGTTCAATATACATTTCAATAAGTGCTTCGTATAAACTTGATCCTTTATCTTTATAATAAGCGGCCATTTCGGCAATTATTACTGTTGAAACAACAGCGTCTTTATCGCGCACATGTTCTCCAATTAAATATCCATAGCTTTCTTCACCACCAGCAATAAAAGTTTTTTCACCTTTTAATTTGGTGATCATCTCTCCAATATATTTAAAACCAGTTAGGGTATTAAAACACTCAACACCATAGGAAGCTGCAATTCTATCGATTAGGTAACTGGTTACTATCGTTTTTATGACATATTCGTTGCCTGTAAGCTTGTTTGCCTCTTTCCAAGCGGTTAGCATGTAATTTAAAATTAGCGTACCAGTCATATTTCCATTGAAAAGCACGATTTCTCCCTTATCATTTTTTACTGCTATTCCAACACGGTCGGCATCGGGATCAGTAGCCATCACCAAATCGGCATCTATTTCTTTTGCTTTGGCAATAGCCATACTAAGAGCTTCCTGTTCCTCTGGATTTGGATATATTACTGTAGGAAAGTTTCCATCTACCACCATTTGTTCTTCAACTAAAGTTACATTAGTGAACCCAAACGCTTCTAGAGCCGGTGGGCAAGAAACGCCACCAGTTCCATGAATCGGAGAAAAAACAATCTTCATATCATGTTGACGTTTTATTGCATCCTGAGATACCGATAATTGTACAAGCTCATCGATGTATTTTTTATCAATTTCTTCGCCAATTATTTCAATCAAATCTGGATTACCATCAAATTTTACATCATCTACAGATTCAATCAGTTGAACTTCTTCCATCACCATTTTATCGAATGGAGCAACAAACTGGCCACCATCAGATCCATAAGCTTTATATCCATTATATTCTTTAGGATTGTGAGAAGCAGTGAGTACTACACCACTATGGCAGCCTAATTCTCTAATAGCAAAAGAGAGTTCGGGCGTTGGCCGCAGTGCTTCGAAATAGTAAACCTTTATACCATTAGCAGAAAAAACGTCTGCTACAACTTTGGATAATGTATCTGAGTTGTTTCGGCAGT
>JAYPYN010000165.1:0-2739 GCA_038154605.1 Balneolaceae bacterium | reverse complement strand
GTCATAAGCAATAGCAACTTTAATAGCTTCATTATGGTATTGTTTTTTTAAAAAATTGCATAAACCCTGAGTAGCCATCCCAAATGTATATTTATTAACACGATTTGACCCTACTCCCATTATTCCTCTTAATCCACCAGTACCAAATTCTAAATCTTTATAGAAGGCGTCTGTGAGTTCGGTAAAATTTTCTAAATTAACTAAATTTTGTACTTGAGATTTTGTCTCTGCATCATATGATCCACTTAGCCATTGGTCAATTTTATTTTGTACCGATTGTTCTAGCATGTAATTAGTTATTAGAAGATTGTTAGTAGTAAAATATTAAAAATAAAAATATATCATCTTTTTGATTAGGAAAAAAAGATATGTAGTTTCATCAAGGTATGGTGTTAAATTATTCAAAAAGTATTTGATAAAATTGATTAGTAGAATAAGTATCTTTAGAATTTAAATACTATCGATATAAAGAATTTTAGAAATAGATGGGATATTCAAAAATATTTGCAGTAGGTTTCTCAACGATGATTTTAATGGCATGCGGAACTACACATCAATTAGAGACAAAAACTGATTCCCCAAAAAATGATATTGTCACCACAACCAGTATAAACAAAGAAAAAAGAGACTTAGAAAAGCTTTTTTGGTCGCGTCGAGACAGTACAAAATTAAATTTTACAGAGGCTGATGTCGAATTTATGTCTGGTATGATAGGCCATCACGCTCAAGCGTTGATTATGTCTAGCTTAGCCAAACCTAATAATGCGAGTAAATCAGTTCAAACTTTAGCGGCTAGAATCATTAATGCGCAAAAGGATGAAATTGCAATCATGCAACGATGGTTGAGTGATCGCAAACAAACAGTTCCACAAGTTACCATAGAAGGATTAAATTTGATATTAACTCCGGGAAACGAACCTTTATTAATTTTTTCAGAAGAAGAAGTGGTTCATGCACTTAATGATCATGAAAAACATAATCAATCAAAAGACAAAGTTCAGACAGAAGAATCAAATCATATGCATGAACATATGCAAGAATATGTTAAGGAAGAAATGTCACACAGCTCTCATATGGGGCATATGGCACATAATGGCGCCAAAGAAGAAAATAGTCCTCACTCTATGCACCATGAAATGACTATGCATGATCATTCCAATATGCCAGGAATGTTAAAACAAGCTCAATTGGAAGAATTAGCTGCTACAAAAGGCAAAGACTTTGATAAATTGTTTCTAAGATATATGATTCAACATCATTCTGGAGCTATAACAATGGTAAATAATTTAGTTAAAGTTGATGGCGCAGCACAAGAAGTTGGCATTGGTAAATTAGCAGGAGATATCAATGTTGATCAAAAAACAGAAATTGAAAGAATGCGCCTGATGCTAATGCAGCTTATGGAAGCAGAAAACTGATATCGATTTAATTTCACAATAATAAATAACCAAAATAGAATAAGTATGACTTATATTTCATTAGAAAAAAAACCTTTTCGATCAATAAAAGGGTCTTTTTTAGCTTTGGCATTGCTAGTTAGCTATGCGTGTACGTCATCTTCAGAAACAATGACCACACCATTTACGGCTCCGGAAGTTGCATCGTTAGATGAAGCGGTTGTTCCTACTCCTGATCCAAGAGTTGGACTTTCTGAGGGTTTATTTGATGCAGAGCAGGCAATTTGGAACTTAGAGGTTCTATCACAAACACCACCCCCTGAGAAATTCGTTGGAAAAACGAATTCAGATTTAGCTTTTCAAGGAAAATATGCGTTTCAAGGAAATTATAACGGGGTAATTATTTGGGATATCTCTGATCCAAAAAACCCAGTTTTAGTTCGTGATTATGAATGCCCAGCATCACAAAGCGATGTTTCTGTCTACGGAAACCTTATGTTCGTTTCTGGTGAAGGTTTGGAAGGGCGCCTAGACTGTGGAACCGAAGGTGTACAAGAAGCGGTTAGTGCTGATCGGTTAAGAGGTATTCGTATTTTTGATATCTCTAACATTGAGGAACCAGAATATATAGCTAATGTACAAACATGTCGTGGATCCCACACACATTCAGTTCTTAAAGATCCAAATGACGATGAAAATCTGTATGTTTATGTTTCTGGTTCATACATTGTAAGACCAGACGAAGAATTAGAGGGTTGTTCCAGTCTTCAACCAACTGATGACCCAAATTCTGCTTTATTCAGAATTGAGGTTATTAAAGTACCATTAGATAACCCACAGGATGCAGCCATTGTAAGTTCTCCAAGAATATTTGAAAATTTAGAAGAGCCTCCAACTCACGGTCTAGCACCGGCAGATCTTAGAGTACTAGATGAAGCTAAGGCAGCTGGTAAATTTATTGTAAATCTTGGAGGGAGTGATAGAGTTATACCTGATGGATTCGTTAGAAATCTACTCAGTTCTTTAGTTGCAGAACGAGGTGGAGAAGGCGCCCCCACAGCTGAAGATACGCTTAACCTACGTGAGAGCATTCAAGCACGAATTGATGCTATGTTCGGTGGTGGTGGCGAAGATGAAACTGCACGCCGTGGTCCGGATCAATGCCATGATATTACCCTCTATCCTGAAATAGGATTAGCTGGTGGTGCATGCGAAGGATATGGATTATTATTAGACATATCAGATCCTGCAAATCCAGTAAGAATTGATGCAGTAGCTGATTCTAATTTTGCTTATTGGCATTCAGCAACATTTAATAATGATGGTGACCAGGTCATTTTTA
>JAYPYN010000164.1:0-4852 GCA_038154605.1 Balneolaceae bacterium | reverse complement strand
ATACCCTTTCGGAGTCTATATCGGCTACTGAATCTGCGAAGAGTCGTATTCTAGATACAGATTTTGCGAAAGAACAGTCTGAATCAGTACGACTTCAGATTCTACAGCAAACGGCAACATCGGCATTAGCACAGGCTAATAATGGTCCACAAGCTGTTCTCGGATTTATCGGATAATATTTCGATAAAATGATAGAACCCACATTACGAAAAGTGATGTGGGTTTTTTTATTTTAGCAAAGGAACTAATGTCTTAATTTTTCTTATAAACAAAATATTTACCTAAAAATAATACTCAAGGTATCCATGCAAAAAGGTAGTTTATTTAGAAGCTTCATCATTATAGGTGGAATTATATTTTTCTCAATTAATTCCTACGCACAAACATTTGAGGAATGGAAGCAACAACAAGAACAAGAGTTTCAAGAATACAAAGATAAATTTGATGCAGAATTTATCAATATGCTAAAATCTACTTGGGAGGAAGTAGAAGTTACTACTGAATTGAAATTTTATGAACAAAAAAAACCTGTAGAAGTGCCAATTTTTGTACCATTATCTCCTCCACTTCCTAACCTGCAGAATCAGGCTCCAAAAGATGAAATAATTGAAGAGCATATTAATATTGAATTGGATTTAAATTTTGATGCTATTCCACTAGATGTATCTCGAGCTAGTAAACCTCAGGAACCTACGGCGATTATCTTTGATCTATTGCCAGTTCAAAACTATTCTTTAAATTATTTCTCCAATGACATTCCATTTATGTACCCTACTTTGGTTAAATCAAAATTAGCGCTAACTAATTACAGGAATGGTTTAATTGATAACAAAAAAATTGCAGATTTTTGGGAAGTGGTAAGTAGTATAGATCATACAAATTTTTTGAATTACACAACTGATTTGAGAATTCAAATGGAACTTAATGATTGGGGCTTCATCCTTTTAATAAATGAGATTTCAAAACAAATTTTTGGAGAACAAAACAGAAATTTAGTAAGGATGATGAACTGGTTTTTACTCACTAAAGCCGGATATCAAAATAAAGTGGGGTATGATCAAAATGGTGTATATAATTTGTTTACCGTTAGCAATAATATCTTTAATGCCAAGTATTATACATTAGATGGGAATAAATTTTTCCCCATAAATTTCAACCATGAATACCAAACTCCCTCATCTATTTTCACATATCAAGGTATTCATCAGGCCCAGGTAAAGAAACTCGATTTAACCATACATCAATATCCAAGATTCTCAAATTCGAATGCTAATATGTACACAAAGTACTTAGAATTTGAATATCTAAATGAAATCTATTCTATTCCTATAAAAGTAAATAAAGATGTAATTGCCTACTTCGAATATTATCCTCTTACAGATTTGCCTATTTTTTTTAATGCTTCTTTGTCATCTACAACATTTGCACAAATAACTTCTGCGCTTAAGCCAATCTTAGAAACTATGACGGAACTTGAAGCAGTAAATTTTTTACTTAGGTTGGTTCAAACTTCATTCGACTATAAAACAGATCAAGATCAATTTGATCGCGAAAAATATATGACGCCTGATGAAATCTTTTATTATCAATATTCCGACTGTGATGATAGGTCTATTTTTTTTGCAACACTTGTTAGAGATATCCTAGGCCTAGAAGTAGTGGGAGTGCGTTATTCTCGACATATTGCAGTAGCCGTACATTTTACTAATACAGTAGATGGCGACTATTATCTCAGCGATGGAAAGAAATTTATAGTTGCTGATCCTACTTTTATAAATGCCCCCGTTGGAAGAACCATGACTAGCTATGTTAATGAAAAACCAGTAATCATAAAATTTTAGTATCTATTGTGGGAATTTTATGGTTAGAATAGAATGAATTTGTGGGTTTATGTTTTTATGTGTTTATGTATTGTTATCTACACAAATGGTAAGGATGGACTAAAATCGTAGAGAATAACATTTATTGATTTTAAAAAAATGGAATTAAGCGCGTTCAGAAAGCTCTAACCAAAGCATTTCTTTTTCTTCCAGTTCTTCCTTAACGGCCATAAATTGATCGGATAACGTATTCAGTTTCTCATAATCCTTAATTCCCGAATTCATCTCTTTTTCAAGATGTTGTTTTTTTTCCTCTAGCTGCTCTATTAGTGATTCAAGCTTATTAAATTCTTTCCGCTCAGCATAGGTTAACTTTTTAGGGGTAGAATTTTGATTGCTACTTGAGGATTCAACTATTTTCTTTTTTGTGCTTAGTTGACGTTGTACTTCTTGTTCACTTTGTTTTATAAGTTCTTTGTACTCTATGTAAGAGCCATTAAAGTCTTTTATTACGGCATTTCCCTCAAATACAAAATAATGCTCAACCAGATTATCCATAAAATATCTATCATGAGATACAATGATTAGACATCCACCAAAATCTGCTAAAAAGGATTCTAATTTTTCTAAGGTGACTAAATCTAGATCATTAGTTGGCTCGTCTAAAATTAAAAAATTAGGATTTTTAATAAGTACCATCATCAATCCCAACCGTCTTTTTTCTCCTCCGCTAAGTTTAGAAACGGGGGTATATTGCATCTTAGAATCGAACATAAAATGTTCTAAAAACTGTGAAACAGAAATAGTATCTCCATTGGCAAGTGTAATTACATCGGCAATTTCTTTAATCACATCTATAACACGATCGCTTTCTTTGAACTGATGCCCAGTTTGTTTGTAGTGCCCATAAACGATGGTTTGTCCTGTTACTACTTCCCCATTATCGGGATATTCCTCCCCAGTAATTATTTTTAAAAATGTAGTTTTTCCAACTCCATTCTTGCCAATAATTCCAATTTTTTCACCTTTTTTGAAACTGTAATTAAATTGTTCAAGAATTTTAGTATCTCCAAAACATTTCGTCACATTCTTTAACTCTAATACCTGTCCCCCTATTCGTGAATGTGCAACTTCGAGCTTAATTTCCTTTTTTATTTTGCCTGATTTAGCCTTCTTTTCAGTTTCATAATAGGCATCAAGTCTAGATTTAGATTTTGTAGTTCTAGCTTTTGGTTGCCTTCGAACCCACTCTAACTCTTTTTTTGCAAGCTTTCCAGCTTTTGCAATTTCTGTAGAATAAACAGCTTCACGTTCTTCTTTTTTTTGCAAGAAATAATCATAATTACCTTTATGGTGATAAATTTCCCCATCTTCTATTTCTATAATGTGATTACAAACTCGATCAAGGAAATATCTATCATGTGTTACCATTAAAAGAGTGGTAGCACTCTTACTTAGGTATTTTTCTAACCATTCAATCATTTCAACATCAAGATGGTTGGTAGGTTCATCCAACACTAAAAGATCAGGTTCATCTAATAAAGTAAATGCTAGAGCAACTCTTTTTTTTTGGCCACCCGATAACTCACTTATAGATTGGTTTAAATCATGAATATTAAGTTCCCCTAGAATCTGCTGTAATCTCAATTCATAATCCCAAGCATTATTGGCATCCATAATAGCTAAAGCCTTATCGAAATTTCGCTGAGTTTCTTCCGAATAATGGTTGGTTTGTGCTTCCACAGCTTGTTCGTAATTTCGTACAATTTGCACCATTTCATTATCACCAAGAGTGATGAAATCGTTAATAGTAAGCGCCCCATCCAATTTGGGTTCTTGCTCGAGTAAACTAATTCTAAGCCCGTTTTTAGTGATTACTTCTCCATTATCGGGGGTATCAACACCAGCAATTATTTTAAGTAGTGTGGTTTTACCAGTACCGTTTTGAGCAATAATAGCGGTTTTATCTCCTTTAGCAATTCCAAAAGTTATATCCTCAAATAAAGTTTTTAAACCATATTTTTTGGATAAATTTTCAACAGAGAGATAAGTCATTATAACGTGTTATTGATACAAATTTGGCATGAATATACGCGATAAATTATTGATGCATATGTAGTAGATGTAAAATTATAAATTGCTGATGGTTTCAATATCATGATAATGTTTAAATTAATTGATAGAAACTGTATAGAATAAACATCGAAAATATTGAATGAAAGCTTCAAAGGTTGAGATTAAAAAGATAAAGGGCAGGTACGACTACTTCATCAATGGAAAAAAATTCATTGTAAAAGGGGTTGGCTTAGATTCTACCCAAGGAAATAACTACGCTTCTATAAAATATGCTGGTGCCAATACTTTTAGAACATGGAGGTGTGATAACGCTAACCTTGAGTTGAAGAATGCTAAAAAATATGGATTAATGGTCGCTGTTGGTATTGAATTAGGCCAAGAACTGCATGGGTTTGATTATGATGATGAACAAGCTGTACAACAGCAATTTGAGCGAGTGAAAGAACAAATCGAAGCATTTAAAAACCATCCGAATGTACTTTGCTGGGTAGTTGGAAATGAGCTAAACTTATTGTTTGATGAAAATGAAAAATTAAAAGCCGTAAATCCAAACGTTTGGAAAGCTCTGTCAGATATCGTTGATTATATTCATAAAGTAGATCCTTTTCACCCCGTTACTACTACTTTTGCAGGTTTCTATCCCCAAGAAATCGAGGTTATGTTAACCCTATGTCCACACATAGATTTTTTAAGTGTTCAGATTTATGGAGAATTGGGACATTTGCATGAAGAGATTAAAAAAGCAAGAATAACAAAACCATATATGGTTACAGAATATGGACCAACAGGGCATTGGGAAATGCCATCTACAGAATGGGGTAGAGAAATAGAAGAACCTAGTGGACCTAAAGCACGAGCAATGATGCAACGTATCCATCGCTTTTTTGACGTGGATAAAAGCGGTTTATTATTAGGTGGATTTATGTTTTTTTGGGGACAAAAGCAGGAGCGTACAC
>JAYPYN010000163.1:4556-4860 GCA_038154605.1 Balneolaceae bacterium | reverse complement strand
CAGATGCTCCAAATAGTACAATACCTACGTTATCTTCTTCAAGATTAAGTACCATACCTGTTACAGGATTACCATCTTCATCTTTTGAATCTGGAAGTGTTACAAGCTCACCTGCTTGTACTTGAGAGAGACCATAAACACGTGCAATACCGTCACCTACTTCTAGTACGGTTCCTACATCATAAACATCTGCTTCGTTGTCGAAGCCTGATAATTGTTTGCGTAATATGGCTGAAACTTCATCGGGTCTGACTTGGCTCATTGTGTTAATATTTACTGAGTCGTTATATTTAAATTAAATAGT
>JAYPYN010000163.1:0-4546 GCA_038154605.1 Balneolaceae bacterium | reverse complement strand
TCCTCAATCTTTACAAGCATTCCGCCTATAAGGTTTTCTTGTTTATTTGAGGATACATTCACTTTTTTTGATGTAATTTTTTCAAGCATTTTCTGAAGTTTTTTAACCTGTGCCTTTGTTAAATCTTTAGCAGAACGAACTTCAACTTCCATAATTCCAGCATACGTGTTGTATTGTTGTATGAAGGAAATAGAAATTTGATGTAACATGGAAGACCGTTCTTTACTCGCAACTAGCTGAACAAATTGTGTAGATAAATCACTTAAATGAGATTTAAAAATTTCATTCAAAGTATCCTTTTTCATTGAAGGCTTAATCACTGGACTCGCAAGGAATAATTGTAAATCTTTAGAGTCAGAAATCGTTTTTTCAATAAACTGAATATCTTTAAGTGTATTATCTACCACCTTTTTTTCTTTACTTAGTTCAAGTAGTGCGGTGGCGTAACGTCTTGCTGCCTTAGATACTAACATCTTTGGTAGGGTTAATTTTTTGAGAGGTCTTCAATAAATTTGTCGACCAATTTGCTATTCTTCTTTGCGTCAAGCTCTTCGTCCAAAATAATAGATGCCGATTGTATGGCAAGACGAGCCACTTCTTCTCTAAGCTGAGTTAGAGCAAGTTTCTTTTCTTGTTCAATCGTATTTTTGGCTTGCTCAATTATTTGAGTGGCCTCATCTTTAGCTTTACCAATTCTTTCGTTACGAAGTACTTCAGCTTCTTCAATAGCATCTTTTCTAATTTGCTGTGCTTTTGCTTCTGCTTCACGTAATGCTTTCTCGTTATCTTTAGAGATAGCTTCCGCTTTGGCTAAAGCTTTTTCAGCAGATTCTAAAGAATCTTTGATTTTAGCTTCACGCTCATTGAGCGACTTCATGATTGGAGGAACAGCATACTTCATCATTACTGTAAGGAAAATGATCATGGATATTAGTATCCAGATTGCAAATCCAAGTTTGAATGATAGAATTCCGCCTCCGCCTGCTAATAGGTAAATCATTGGACTGAATTATAGTTATTATTGACCTATTCCAAGTGCAAGAAGGATACAGATAACTGCACCAAGAAGAGCAACGCCTTCGATAAATGCTGCTGTAAGTATCATAGCGCCTCTGATGTCGCCAGATGCTTCTGGTTGACGCGCAATACTTTCTGTAGCTCCTTTACCGATCATTCCGATTCCGATTCCAGCTCCTAAAGCTACGATTCCGGCTCCGATACCAGCTGCTAAAAGTCCCATAGTGTTAAATTTTAATTTGAATTAAGGTTTCTTGTGTAATTTTTTTAATGTGCATGCTCAGCATGATGTTCGTGTTCCTCTGCCGCCATTCCAATAAATACCGCAGATAAAAGCGTAAAAATGTATGCTTGTAATAGGGCTACAAAAACTTTGAGTGCGTACAACACTACTGTTAGTACAACAGAAAAAATGCTTACGCTATAACCAGCTGTAGCTCCAAAAATATCAGCAAATATGAATATAAGCCCTAAAATCGCAATGATCATAATTTTGCCCGACAACATATTTGCGAATAATCGAATTGCAAGAGCAAAAGGTTTTGTAAAAATACCAAGTAATTCCACAGGAGTTAAAATTGCTCTAACCCAAGTTGGCACACCAGGGAACCAAAATATGTGCCCCCAATAATCTTTTGTACCACTAAATTGAGTAATTACAAATGTCATTATTGCCAGTGTTGCCGTTACTGTTAAATCGGCAGTTGCGGTAGCCGCCCAAGGTAGCAATCCAAATAAATTCATGAACGCGATACCCATAAACATGGTGAAAAAATAGGGTACGTACCTATCAGCTTTTTTGGGATCAATATTAGACCGGGCAACATCATCACGTACAAATATGAAAAGAACTTCAAATATATTTTGTAATGCACCTTTAGGTTCAACATTTCTACCAATACCCGCATTGTAACGTTTAGCCATTGATATTGTCCAAAACAATGCAAGAAGCATACCCGCCCAAAAGTAAATTAAGTGAGATGTTAATGATAAATCGAGTATAATTTTTGAGTCGTTAACTGGTGTTAAAACATGATCTGAATCATAAAAAAGACCAGATTTTATAGCTTTTTTTGTGCTAGAGTATATATTGAAATGCTTTACGCCATAACCATCTTCCCAAATTAAGATTCTAGGTAAATAAATTTTACCTCCGTTTATAAAATTAGGAACTTTTAGATAGTCATGATCAACTACTGTACCCATAACGTCCAGTATAGGCTCCTCTTTGTCAGCTCCTAAAACTGATGTAGTTGAATACGTTGTTAGTAAAAGAAGAAGTGTAAAAGTTAGGCGACGAATAGTCTTTATCATCTTGGCTAATTTCTTCTCTTTCCGAGAAATTTATTTATAGAAATCGTTTCCGATATAGATTGAAAAAGATAACAAATTATAAAGCTAACTGTAAAGTAGATTTCATCAATTTTTATTACTTGAATAAAAATTACAAAACCCAATATGACTAAAATAAATCGGATTAGGATTGACAAAAAAAATGCGGAAAAAAAATCTGATTTTTCACTCTTCCAAAATTTTTTTACATAAAATGTGTTACTAGCAACAAAAATAAGGCTTAGAGAATATCCACTAATCAGCGCAATTAAATGATTTTTTTGGAGGTAAAAGCTTAATCCAAACAAAATTGGAATTAGTAGAAGTAACTGATTTTTAATAGTACTTCTAATCATCATCTAAAGAATCTAACCTTCTGGTAATTCCAAATACTGTTTTTAAGAAAAGAACTAAGCTTAAACAAACCCCTACAAGTATAGCAATTGGAGAGCTATTGAAGAGAGTATCCACATAATAGCCTCCTATAATTGGTAGCGCTAATGTTGCAGCAATTTCGACACCGAGTCCTAGATATTGTGTATAAGGTTTGGGTAATACGTTTATTTCAACTACCTGATGCTTTTAGATGTGGTTCTTTTTTATAATTTTTTTCGCTCAACTGGGTAAGTTTATGACTTATATCACCCATTCTACATGCCCCATTGATCGTAGCACCTTCTTCAACAATTAAATTTTTAGTATTTATATTACCATCAATAACCGCACTTTTACGAAGTATTAGCTTATGTTTAACAAATACTTCACCATCTATTTTACCTGAAATATCTGCGTTATTAGATTGAATATTCCCATTAATTTTTCCAGCTAAGGTTATAATTAATTTTCCACTGCTATGTACTTCGCCTTGTACCAAGCCACTTACTCTTATATCTGATTGAGTACGCATATTTCCAACAACTTGTGTTCCTTCACTCACAATATTTACGGTTGGAAAACTGTTCACTTTTTTGACAGTTTTAGTAGGTTTATTTTTCTTAAACATATTCTAATTAATTAAATATAATGTTGGGTCTTGAGGGATGCCGTCTTTCCATATTTCAAAATGTAGATGAGGACCTGAACTACTTAATCCTACATCTCCAATTGTACAAATAAAATCACCTTTTAAAATAACATCTCCGCTTTGTTTTGAAACTGTTTCACAATGTTTATATACACTTAAAATGCCCGCAGCATGCTGTATTGTGAGTACATATCCATCGTTTATTGTCCAACTTGCACTCACAACCGTACCGTCCGCAACACTTGAAACTAATTCTTTTTCTGTAGTAGCAATATCTATACCAAAATGTAAATTTTCTAGATCAAATCCCCTTGTATACGAACCTTTGGTAGGATAACTAGAGGGAAAATCTTCTGCTTTTAACCTATTTGAAAAAACTATTCCTGATGGTTTAAGTTTAGTAGCAGTAGGCATTACTGATTCGTAATTTGAGTATTGATCTTCATTTTCTGATGAATTCTCAAATTCATTTAGAAATCTTTTGTCCGTGTTAAACGTTGTATCAAAACCATTCCTAATTACATATTTCATCTCAGATAGCTGTATGTCTCGCAGATAAATTGAGTCTTGTAAGCTTATCAACCTTTGTGAAATACTTTCTATCTCTGTTCGCATTTTTGCATCATTTTTAGTGTAAACGAGCGAACCTAAGGGGGTAGACAAAAATAAACCTAAAATAATGAATGAAAAAAGAACACAAATTCCTATTAATGAAAAAAATAGTCTATTGGGACGTAACTTAAATGAATTATCTTCTCCAGGTCTATTATCATTTAATAAAATGATGGTGATTACCTTTAGCCTTTGATCATAAAGTGTTTTAAGAAATTTAAACATTATACCCATATTGTAAATATGCCATAATCATAATGAAATTTCATCAAAAATCTGAGCTAGTTTTTGGGTTAATAATTTGCGATCAAATTGAAGCACAAAATCTTCATCAATTTCTTTGAAGGAATTATTTTTCCAATCATTTAAGATTTTTTTTACCTGTTCCTTTATATCTGATATTGAGTATGGGTCACAAATATATGCATTCTTATAACATTCTAGAGTATCTTTTACATCGCTAAAGGGTACTAGACCAAGAATAGGTTTTTTGCTAGCCATATATTCATATGTTTTACCGAAAGAAATTATTTTAAAATTTTGTTGATGTCCCTTTGCTAA
>JAYPYN010000162.1:3943-4900 GCA_038154605.1 Balneolaceae bacterium | reverse complement strand
CTCTTAAACTGAGTAATTTGGAGCTTCTTTCGTAATCTGTACTGTATGTGGATGGCTTTCTTTATACGAAGCTGCCGAAATTTGTACAAATTCAGCCTTTTTTAACTCTTTTATGTTTGCTGCACCACAATAACCCATTGCAGCTTTTAAACCACCATTCATTTGATGTACAACTTCACTTAAAAAACCTTTAAAAGGTACACGCCCTTCTATACCTTCTGGCACTAATTTTCTTAAATCATCCTCTACATCCTGAAAATAACGATCTTTAGATCCTTTTTTCATTGCACCAATACTTCCCATGCCTCGGTATGACTTATACTTTCGTGATTCATAAATGATAGTCTCACCAGGACTTTCATCAACTCCCGCAAACATGGAACCCATCATCACAACATCTGCACCACCTGCTAAAGCTTTGGGTATATCTCCAGTTTGTTTAATACCTCCATCTGCCACTAAGCCGATTCCATTTTTTTGGCAAAATTCCGAGACTTCCATTATTGCACTTAATTGAGGAACCCCAATACCAGTCACAATTCGTGTTGTGCATATAGAACCCGGACCAACGCCAACTTTAACCACATCTGCACCTGCATTAACAAGAGCTTCCGCTGCCGCTTTTGTAGCAATATTTCCACCTATGATATTTAAATCTGGATAAACTTTTTTAATTTGATTAACCGTGTTTAACACTCCCTGTGAATGACCATGTGCAGTATCAACAGTAATGATATCAACACCAGCACTAACCAATGCATCAACTCTATCCATTGTATCTGCAGTAACACCAACAGCAGCCCCAACCCTTAATCTTCCTAAATCATCTTTACAAGCATTAGGGAAATTCATTTTCTTTTCAATATCCTTGAACGTAATTAAACCCACTAGCTTATTCTTTTTATCAACGATAGGTAGTTTTTCAACTTTGTACGTTTGAAGTATCTCTTCTGCTTG
>JAYPYN010000162.1:0-3933 GCA_038154605.1 Balneolaceae bacterium | reverse complement strand
TAACTATTCCTATCAATAAACCGGAATTATCCACTATCGGAATACCTCCAATCTTGTGCTTGCGCATCAAATTTCTTGCATCTAAAATGGTTGCGTCTTTTCCTAAAGTCACAGGATCAACAATCATTCCGCTTTCACTTCTCTTTACCAATCGAACATGCTCTGCTTGTTCTTCAATAGACATATTTTTGTGCAACATTGCGATACCACCTTCTCGAGCCAATGCAATAGCAAGCTTATATTCCGAAACGGTATCCATTGCCGCACTCAATACTGGGATATTAAGTTTTAATGATGGAGTTAGATCAACACTTATATCAACTTCTCGTGGTAAAACATTAGAATAATTTGGAACAAGGAGTACATCGTCGTAGGTTAAGCCTTGTCGTGTAATGCGATTGAAGGGGGAATCGCTTGTCTTGTTCATGAATGAGGTATTTTGCTTGCGGTTTTTCAAAGATACAAACTAATTTGCTGTAATTTGAAGTCTTTTAATTTTTATTAATTAATCAGTCAAAAAAATGAACAAATTTTCTAAAAAAGATCTAGAATCAATTATACGATTGGCCTCAGAATTTGATGAAATAGAACGAAAAAAACATGATGAACAATCATTTTTAATTAAAGATATTACTGAAATTGCTCAAAATTGCGGAATATCTGATGAATCATTAAAAAAAGCTTTAATCTATTTTACTAATCAGAAAACTAGTTTTAAAGCTTCCATCAATACAAATAAATATTTTGTATCTACAGAAAGAATTTCATCAACTCAGATGAATGAAACATCATGGGAAAAAATTCTCGATTTCTTAAGAGGAAAATATAAATCACATGGTTTTTTTACCCAATTAAACGATGTGTATGAATGGTCTTCAAACTTTAGAAAAAAAGATAATATACATGTTCGATTTACAAATTCAGATCAATATTCAATTATCAAAATAAAACTTGAAAAGTCAGCTTTCACACTAAGATTGAAATCGATTTGTTCTATTCTAGGTTTCATTTTATTTGCTATCATAAGCTCTTACCTTGATTTAGATTCTATCTCAACAAATTTCATGGTTGGTGTTAACTTTACAGGCGCCATATTAGGTTTTTTTGTATCTAGTCCATTATTGAATGCTTTATTCAAAAGAAAATTAAAGAAGCAAAATGATGTTATTATCCAATTACAGACAATTATCGAGAATGAAATAGATGATACCTTCACTCAGAATGATATTGAGTCAGTATTCGCTACAAAAAAAAGTAAAATAATAATCGATTAGAGATAGTATATTTTTTATCAAAAGAGTTGAAATAACCTTTTTATGGGTAAAAAATAAACTAGAAAAGCTTTTTATTTTCTTTGAACTCCTTTTGAAATACTTATGCATTTTTACAAAAAAAATGAAATACAAAAAATTTTAGCAAAAGCAGCTGAATTAGAGATGACTAAGTCTTTAGATGGAGGTAGCAATGGTTTAACCGAGCAGGAAATACTAGAACTGGCAAAGGAATCAGGAATTAGTACATCAAGTATTCATCTAGCTATTCAATCTTTCAACACACCTACTTTTAAACATTCTTTTAAATGGTATAATTTAACATCGAAAATTGAACATACAGAATATGTTCATGTCCACCTAAAACCCGGTCATATCTCTAATATTTTATCATTATTGAGAACTGAAGAAAATACATTAGGAGAGAAAAAGATTGAATCTGACAAATTTAGTTGGAGCGTTGAGAAACCAGAGTTTGAATCGTTAAATGTCGTAATAGAAAATGAAAATGATATAACCTCAATAACTTATTCAAAAGAATGGCATGGGCATGCAGAATTGTTGACTTTGGTTACATTCATAATTGCTTTAATAGCAGCAGGAATACTAGCATATTATGGCTTAGATAAGATATTTATTTTACTAATTAGTACTCTGGTCGGCTTACTTGGCTTTTCTGGAACATTATTTTTTTTAAAGCATAAGTTTGATAAACAAAAGCAAAAACTTGAAAATATATTGCTACGTTTGAGAAACATTTTATTGAGCTCACATGAAAAAGATTTTTCAATTGAAATTGATGAAGAAGATAACATTTCTACCATGAATCAATCAAAAATAAGATCCTAAAATGTCTCAACAACTATTTAATAAAAAAGAAATCAGTGATATTCTGAAAAAGGCATCTGAGATTCAGACTCAAAAAGATTTGTATGGTGATAAGGAAGGACTAACAAAAGAGGAATTGCTTGGCTTAGCTAAAGAATTTGGTATCGACCAAGATTCACTTAGTAAAGCCATTGCTCAAAAAGACTTCCAAAAATTAGATAATAAATTCAACTGGCTGAAGGGAACTTCTGCAATTCATGATATTCAGTTAATTGAGGGCGAAATTACCAACGAAAATTGGGAAGAAGTTGAAAGAGAAGTGCGTCGTTCTTTACATGCAATTGGGGAATCAAATAAACAAGGTACCTCTTTTGAATGGCAGCAACATTTTAAAGACATCGGATTTCGACATATCTCTTTCACTCCAGAAAATGGGTATACAAGAGTAGAATATGTTCATAAATGGCCTGGTATTAAATTTATATCTGGATTTGCAAGCGCAATGATAATTTTTGCCATTACATTTTTAAGTCTAGAACATACTGAGCTATCTAAAAGTCTTTCTGTACTTCTATCCTTGGTTGCTGGTGGAATAGGATCGTATATAAACCGATTTATTCTTAACAACTATTTTAGGAGAAAGATGCAAACCATGCATAAGGTTATGAATACCATTAAAGACAACCTAGAAAAAACGAAGGCTGGAGATATTATTATTGAAGAGGTAAACGCATTTAATTCAAAACAAGAATTCACTGAGTTAAAACCAAAATCAAAAGCCTAAATTCCTTTTATTTTAAGTGCTTTTACAGCTACCTCTTTAGAAGCGATATTGTCCAAATAGCTTTGAACCCAAAAATGAACAGTCTCACGTCTTCTTTGTACATATGGATCGCATGACGAGAAAAGACCTTTCAATTCTTTTACCATAAATCGAACATCTTGATAAATCTCGATTTTGATATCGTCTGGTAGCTTAGCCCACCCCATCAACTCGAAAGCCTCTTGCATCTCTACATATTCTTCTGCGCTTTCTTTTTTTATTCTATGCAGCAATGGCGTAACAAATACATTCATTTTTTTTGATGTTACTCGAGTAGTTGGTCCTATATTTGAAGTCATAGTTATTTTGTTTGTTTTATGATTTACTCCAAATTAACACCATGTAGTGACAGCATTATGTCACCCTAATTTGATTTTATTTTATCTTTGGATTTCTATACATCTCGATAGATATTGTAAACAAAAACTGCTATGAGAATTTCAAATATTTTTGTTCCATTTTTGTTCATTTCAATTCTAACTAAGCTAGCATATGCTCAACTTCCAGTATCTTTGGATTTACCACAGGTTAGTCCGTTAGAGCATAGAAGTATTACCATTGGATTAACAAATATTTCTTTGGAGTATAGTTCGGTTGGAATTAAAGAAAGAGAGATTTGGGGTGAGTTAATCCCTTATGGAAAAGTTTGGAGAACTGGAGCAAATAAAAACACGGTTTTTTCGGTTTCTGACGATGTGCTGATCAATGGCAAACCATTAGCTGCAGGTTCTTACGGTTTTCATACTATTCCAGGCGAATATGAATGGGTAATTATTTTTTCACATAATCACGAAGCATGGGGAAGTTATTTTTATGATGAATCTGAGGATGCTCTAAGAATAACGGTTCCTTCATCAGAAATGGATAGTAGGTACGAATGGATGAAATTTTCTTTCAGTAAGTATACCGCTACATCTGTAAATGTTTCCTTAAAATGGGCATATAGAAGTGTACCATTTACGGTTGAAATACCCATGGAAGTAACTTTTTCGAATATCAAAAAACAAAAAT
>JAYPYN010000161.1:0-5001 GCA_038154605.1 Balneolaceae bacterium | reverse complement strand
ATTCCATACCTTCGCTGATTTTTTTCGAGGCACTGGACCAATTTTTTTCCACTCTTCCATCAAGTTTTGCATAGCTTGGTGCCCTTGCTCATGCGTTTCTACATTTTGGGCGTCTATGGCTCTCTGTATCAATGCTTGTTTTGCCAGCAAGTTTTTATTTTCCTCGTCTCTTAATAAGTCAATATTCTCTGTTTTTTTCTCATTAAAAGAATCTGTGGCTAATTTAAACTTGTCCCAAAGTTCATTTTCTTCTTTTTGAGGCAGATTACCGGTTTTTTTCCATGCTTTATGGAGCTGATTCACTCTACGCGCTGCATCTGCAATACTCGTATCATCCATTAATGATTCTGCTTCTTGGATAAGTTTCTTTTTCTTTTCCAGTGCGCGCTCCACACTTTGACGATACTGAGTGTCGTGTTTGAACCTTAGTTCACTAAAACTATCTTGTGCAGCATTGAACTGATCCCATGCTTGCTGATTCTTCTCTGTAGGTACCCTACCTATTTTTCTCCATTGTGTAATAAGATCTTGAAACTCTGAATTTAAGGCATTAAAATCGGCCGATTCAGTACTTATTTTAGTATTCAGAACGTCCATTTTTTCAAGAATAACTAACTTTAATGTCAAGTTTTCTTCTTCTTGCTGTAATTTTTTCACAAGCCTATCCACTTTGTGGCTTTCAAATTCTTGAAGCAAAGTTTCAAAGCGTTCATTTAAAGCTTCAAGTTCACCGTGTGGAAGTAATTTAATGTGCTCCCATTTTCCTTTAAGTTGGTGAACCGTTTTAGTATCTGTCCATCGCTCCTCAGAAACTAAGGTGTTTAGTTGCTTTAATACTTCTTTTTTAGCAACTAAATTTTCTTCCTTCTTCTTATTCAATTCGGCATAGTGCGCTTTCTTCTTTTCTTCGAATTCTTTGCGCAATGTGTTAAAACCATTAATCTTCTCTTTCGATATTTCGTCTGTAGATGCAGGCCCTTCTGAAATATGTAAAGCTAAATTCGCCAGTTCATTACTAACAAAAGCCCAATCTTCTTGTAAAATAAATTCTTGGGCTTTTTGCAAAATTTTAGTGTAAAATTCTGTAGCCGAATACTCTTCTGTTATCTCATCATCTACGGTGGTGGCACTATCTTCTATACTTTCAGGCGCCTCCCCTTTTTCTTCTTGCTCATTGGATGCAGCATCGCTTTCTGCGGTAGCAACCTGATTAGGTAATTCTTCTGCTATTTTATTTGCATTATTTTCAATCTCTGCAAATTCAATAGCCGGTTTATTACTTTCTTCGTTTGTTTCTTTTTCTGAATTCGATTGTTCTTGCTCCAGGTTAGTCACTACTACCTTCCTTTCCACTTGGTTCGTTAATTCGGCTTATGCCTGCTAATTCGAAAGATAACGGAACTTAAACGGGATAAGCAACTCCCATGTGTTCTTTAATTTTGAATAAACCAAGTTAGTTATTTGCGAATGTGTACATCCGTTTGCGGAAAAGGAATACTAAGTCCATGTTTACTAAAGTTTTTGTATACAGCTTCATTCATTTTAAAATATACCCCCCAATAATCCTCTCTTTTTACCCAAACCCTAACTGTTATATTAATTGAGCTTTCAGCCAATTCCGATAATGCCATAAATGGCTCAGGTGTGGCTAATATACGCTCATCATCAGCTAATAAGCTCTGAATTACCTGGTATGCCGTATCAATGTCATCACCATAAGCAATACTAAATATCCATTGGATGCGTCTGGTTTCTTGAGCAGAAAAATTAATTAGAGAATCATTAGCTAAAGGGCCGTTTGGAATAAATATTGTTTTATTATCTGGCGTAGCTAGTTCGGTTACAAAAATCTGAATATTTTTTACTGAACCAGAGTGTCCTTGGGCTTCAATATAATCACCCACTTTAAATGGCTTAAAAAGTAAAATTATAACTCCACCTGCAAAATTTTGTAATGTACCAGACAATGCCATTCCAACAGCTAAACCTGCCGCACCAATAATGGCTATGAATGAAGTCATTTCAATCCCTAGCATTCCAATGGCAGAGATATACACTAACAATTTTAATAAGATAGACACTAGACTGATTAAGAAGCCTTCTAAAGAGTCATCTACAACAGAATTTCTAATCAGCTTACCCACTAATTTGGAAATTATTTTTACAGCCCATAGCCCAACTACCAGTACTAAAATAGCCCCAATAATTTTTGGGATATATACAATTACCTGTTCTAAAATAAATTCTATATCAAGATTGATGTCTTCCATTATCATAAATTTAATTTTTATCGATTACTAATCACTATTGCGAATTATTAATCCTAATTACTTATTTTTTTATTGAATGAATGATCTTCATCATCCTTGCTTGAACTTAAATAAATTCTCTGTCCCAACTTTCTCCTCACCTTGGGTTAAGGCATACATCGAATCAAATAATACGATAGGATTTTCTTCTAGATCTTTAGTTACATGCGTAGAATAGCTTTTTTCAAGTTTTTCAATCACCTCATCATTAGTTGACAACCATCTTGCCGTATAATAAGCTACGGGAGTGATCACTAATTCTACCCCATATTCTTCTTTCATACGATGGTGTACTACTTCGAACTGTAGAATTCCTACCGTACCTAACAATAATTCATTGCCAACCCCATTGGGTACTTCAAACACATGAACTACACCTTCTTCTGAAAGCTGTTTTAGTCCTTCGCGTAGTTGCTTTCTTTTAAAAGGATCTTTAGTAGCCACTTTCTGGAAATGCTCGGGCGTAAAGAGAGGAATCACATCGTAGCGAACTGGATTTTTTGCAAAAATTGTGGTTCCAATTCGGAAATCCCCAGGATTAAAAATCGAAACAATATCACCTGGATAGGCTTCTTCCATCAATTGGCGTTCATCGCCCATTAGGGTATGTGGCGTCGCCATTTTTATCTTTTTTCCTGTATGGGAAATCACCACTTGTTGACCGCGTTCAAATTTTCCAGATGCCACGCGTATAAATGCGGCACAGTCTCGGTGACCTGGATTCATATTGGCTTGCATTTTGAAAATGAAGCCAGAAAAGGAATCACCGAGTACCCGTTCCGAACCTTCTACATGCGTATAACCTTGTGGACTTGGTGCAAGTTGATGGAAATAATTCAGAAATACATCCAACCCAAAGTTGTTAAGCGCCGAACCAAAGAAAACTGGAGTTACTTTTCCAGAATTGTATAACTCTTGATCCATGTTTGGATACATATCTTCAATCAACATTAATTCTTCTAGAAATGCTTCTTTTTCTGCATCCGATAAGTTGCTTTGATCAAGGGCTTCATCCACTTCTAGAATTTCACTTACTGCTTTCTTTGCCCCATGGTCGGCTTTTTCATAGACATGTACTTTCTTTGCTAATACATCATAAATACCCTGGAATTTCTGCCCATAACCCAACGGCCAACTAGCCGGAAGCGCCTCGATCCCAAGTTTTGATTCTACATTACTTAGCACTTCAAGGGGATCCATACCCGGTCGGTCACACTTATTTACAAAGGTGATAACGGGAACTTCACGAAGTTTACACACCTCAAACAATTTTTCGGTTTGCTCCTCCACGCCTTTCGCTACATCAATCACCATTAGCCCAGAATCAGCAGCAACCAATGTTCGAAGAGTATCTTCAGAAAAGTCTTTGTGACCGGGTGTATCCAACAAATTATACTTAATGCCTTCTTTTTCGAATCGCATTACGGATGAAGTGACCGAGATACCGCGTTCTTTTTCGATGGCCATCCAGTCGGAGGCAGCATGATGAGAAGCTTTTCGGGCACGAACCGAACCTGCTTCGTGAATAGCACCACCGTACAACAATAGCTTTTCAGTGAGGGTGGTTTTCCCAGCATCAGGATGGGAGATAATGGCAAAGGTACGCCTCTTCTTTGCTTCCTCTAGAATTTCGTTATCTGCGGTAACCACTTTCGACATGTATTGATGACTATTAGAAATGAGTAAAATCTAAAAATACGACGAATTAAACTCTTTTGCGTGATCAGTAGTCTCGAATATTTTGGTTAGATGAGGATTAAGCTATGTGCAATGGTTTTACCATTGAATGTGGCCCAAGTTGGGATGAGTTGCGTGGTTTAGTACTTAACTTTGCAAGTACACACCAAGCTGAAAATCCGCGAGGATTTCAGAAGAAGGCGAGAACAAGCAATTACTTATAGCCATTGTTAGCCACTGTAATTTTATATTTTTTCAAACTTTTTTCCATTCCACTTATAAAAATTGGTCGAAATAGAATGATTTCCAGTTTCAAAACTTTCTTTGACAGTCCCTTTTAATTGCTTCTTTGTCATTTGAACCTGTAATGAAAACTAAATCACGATTTGGAATTGCTATTACAATTTCTCCGTTCACATCAAAGTTTTTTTTAGTCCAAATGCCAGTTATTAACATTAAACTAACTTCATAATCACCACCTGCAATCAGTGCGAAATTTCCATTCTCTCCAACTTTCTCAATTTTAGGTAATACATTGTTTAGGTTATTAACTGAAAATTCCAAAAGCGTGTCTTTTGAAATTTGAAGTTTTTCAAATTCCTCTTGGTTAAAATAATGGATGCTTTCATCTCTGTCCTCTGCGTAAACTATAATCAAGTCCTCGTTGTAAGGTTCCCAAATTAATTCTGGTACTTTATAGTCTGCAACAGAATTCCCAAGTGATTTTAATTGTTCAAAATAGTCACTTGGTTTAATAATTGGAACAATTCTATCGACGTTTATTTCTTTGCTTTTGTTAAAAACATCGCCTGAAGCATTGGCATATCTTTCTATGACTTCATCTATTTCTTTTGGGTCAAGTTTGTATTCGCGATATGAGTTGTCCAAATAATGAGTTACTTCTCCATCTTCTCCGTAAGTTGCTTTGAGCACTAATGGTTCAACTATTTCATAGGTTACTTTAGGATACTTCTTTTCCATAACCTTGATGTACTTTTTTGTGTATCGACTTTCA